>CAZGRT010000001.1:0-39723 GCA_964528225.1 uncultured Thermodesulfobacteriota bacterium
TCCAGGTAGGACTTGATCCGCACCAGCGCGTTGACGATCCGCGGGTTGCCCACGCAGAACCCCACCCTCCAGCCCGCCATGTTGTAGCTCTTCGACAGGCTCATGAACTCCACGGCGATGTCCTTGGCGCCGGGAACCTGCAGGATGCTGGGGGCCTTGTACCCGTCGAAGCAGATGTCCGCGTACGCGAGGTCGTGCACGAGGATCATCCGGTGTTCCCGGCAGAAGTCCACGATCCGCTCGAAGAACGCCAGGTCGGCGGTCTGGGTCGTGGGGTTCTGCGGAAAGTTGAGGATGAGCATCCGGGGCCGGGGCCACACGGTCTTCGTGGCCTGCTCCAACCGCTGGATGAACTCGGAGCCCCCCTCGCCGAGGGGGATCGCCCGGAGGTCTCCGTCGGCGAGGACCACCGAGTACGAGTGGATCGGATAGGTCGGGTTCGGCACGAACACCAGGTCGCCCGGCGCCAGGGTGGCCATCACGAGGTGGGCCAGCCCTTCCTTGGCGCCCATGGTGGCGCACACCTCCGACTCCGGATCCAGGTACACCCCGTAACGGTCCTCGTACCACTTCGCGATCCCGAGCCGGAGCTTGTAGATGCCCCGGGAGACGCTGTAGCGGTGGTTCTTCGGCTTCTGGACGGCCTCCACCAGTTTGTCGATGATCGCCTGGGGAGTCGGGCGGTCGGGGTTCCCCATGCCGAGGTCGATGATGTCCTCGCCCTGGCGACGGGCCCGCATCTTCAGTTCGTCCACGACCTTGAACACGTACGGGGGAAGCCGCTCGATGCGGTGGAAGGTCATGCTGTCCTGGGACATGGGATGGGCCTCCCGGAGGGTCGTGGCCGGCTCGAAAAGAGCGATCATGCTACTGGATCGCCTCCACGGGGGTCAACGGCTTTCCCCACGGAAGTACCCGTTTTTCCGAGGGGTTATGGCCCTCGTCGTTTGACCCCCGGGAGGATTTTCGGTACGGTAGCGCTCCACCCGCGGGCTGCGAGGATTCGATGGAACGGTTCCCCTGGCGGCGGGCGGCGGGGCTCCTGGCGCTCCTGCTGCTCTTCAGCCTCCTCCTGGAGAACGTGAACCGCAGCTCCCGGCCCCCGGCGCAGCCGGTATCCTACACCCAGTTCCGGCACGAACTGGCCCAAGGGAACGTCAAGGAAGTGACGCTCTCCGAGGACGAACTCGTCGCGACCCTCTTCAACCCCTTGAGCCTCCCCGGCTCCAGCGGTGCGGCCCGCTCCGTCCGGACTTCCCTCCCCACGCTCGACGACCCGCAGCTCCTCCCCCTCCTCCAGGAACAGAAGGTGGAGATCCAGGTGCGCCGCAAGAGCCAGGAGGGCTATTGGTGGATGGTGCTGGCCAACAGCCTCCCCTGGCTCCTCCTGCTGGGGTTCTGGGTCTGGACCATGCGCCGGGCGCAGAACGCCCGCATGGGGCCCTTCGGCAACTTCGGGCAGGTCAAGGCGAAGGTCTACGAGGGCAAGGTGCCCCCCGTCACCTTCGCGGACGTCGCGGGCCTGGCGAGCCCGAAGCAGGAACTCGGGGAGGTGGTGGACTTCCTCAAGGCGCCGGAGAAGTACCAGCGCCTGGGGAGCAAGGTCCCCAAGGGAGTGCTCCTGGTCGGCCCCCCGGGGACGGGAAAGACCCTGCTCGCCCGGGCGGTCGCCGGCCAGGCGGGGGTGCCCTTCTTCTCCACGAGCGCCTCGGAGTTCATCGAGATGTTCGTGGGGGTTGGGGCAGCGCGGGTGAGGGACCTCTTCGAGAAGGCCCGGGGCAAGGCGCCGAGCATCATCTTCATCGACGAGATCGACGCCGTGGGCCGCTCCCGGGGCACGGGCCTGGGCGGCGGCCACGACGAGCGCGAGCAGACCCTGAACCAGCTCCTCGGCGAGATGGACGGTTTCGAGGGCCACGAGCGGGTGATCGTGATCGCGGCGTCGAACCGACCCGACGTGCTCGACCCCGCCCTCCTCCGCCCGGGCCGGTTCGACCGCCACGTGGTCATCGACCTGCCGACCCTGGAGGAGCGGCACGCGATCCTCAAGATCCACACCCGCAACGTTCCCGTCGGGGAGGGCGTGGACCTGCTCGTCATCGCGCGGTCCACCCCCGGCATGAGCGGCGCGGATCTCGAGAGCCTTTGCAACGAGGCCACCCTCTTCGCGGCACGGGCGAACGACCAGGCGGTCTCCATGAAGCACTTCGACCTGGCGAAGGACAAGGTGCTCATGGGCACGGAGCGCCCCGGCCTGACCGACGAGAAGGAGCGCCGCATCACCGCGTATCACGAGGCCGGGCACACGGTGGTCGCCAAGCTCATCCCGGAGATGGACCCGATCTACAAGGTCACCATCATCCCCCGCGGACGCGCCCTGGGCGTGACGCAGTTGGTGCCGGACGGCGATCGCCACTACTATCCGAGGGCGTACCTGATGGGGAAGCTCGCGGTCAACATGGGGGGAAGGGCGGCCGAGCAGCTCGTCTTCGAGGACGCCTCGACCGGCGCGCAGAACGACCTCAAGCAGTCCACCGACCTGGCGGAGAAGATGGTCTGCCAGTGGGGCATGAGCGAGCGGATCGGGCCGGTGACCTTCAGCCGGGGCGAGGAACACGTGTTCCTCGGCAAGAAGCTCGCGCAGGAGAAGACCTACTCGGAGGAGATGGGGTGGATCATCGACCAGGAGATCGAGAGCCTCGTGCGGTCGGCGGAGGCCAGGGCGAAGGAGATCCTGGAGGCGCACCGGCCCGCCCTCGACCGCCTCGCCGAGGCGCTCCTGGAACGGGAGGAGATTCTCGGGGAGGAGATCGACCGCCTCCTGTTTGCCGAGGACGGCGACCAGGCGAGCGACGCGGCCAACAACTGACGGGGCACCTCGAGCGCCCCACAACCTCACGACCCAGGCAGGCCCCATGACGACCCAACCGGAAACCAAGGCCCACGTGCTGATCAAGAAGTACGCGAACCGCAGGCTCTACGACACCGCCCACAGCCGCTACGTCAACCTCAAGCAGATCTTCGAGATGATCCGCGAGGGGCACACGGTGGAGGTCGTGGACGCCTCCACGGGGGAGGACCTCTCCAAGGTGATCCTGACCCAGATCATCCTCGAGGAGGAGAAGGGGCAGCGCAACCTCCTCCCCGTGGATTTTTTGCATCGCATCATCCAAGAGGGCGAGTCGGCCTACGAGAAGTTCCTCGAACGCGGCCTCGCCGCAGGGCTCGCCGCCTACCGCTCGGCGCAGGAGCAGATGGAGTCCGCCCTGCGGGGCTGGATGACCCCGTGGATGAACGTGCCCGGCGCGGACGCCCGAAGCGAGATCGAGACCCTGCGGGAGCGGATCGGGCAGCTCGAGGCGAAGCTCGCCGAGCGAGGCCGCGGCCCCTCCGACTGACCGCACCCACTCGTCCTCCCGTTCGCCGTGCCGCTGGAGGAGTCCAAACGTCCCCGAGAATTATCCGGATGGCTCTTGACGCAGTGCAGCAAAGCGGGTAGCTTCCCGCTCCACGGAGGACGACATGGACCCGAAGCTGCTGGAAGCCTGGCTCCGCCTGACGGCGGACGCCCTCAAGGGGACCGAGGAAGCCCGCAAGGCGCTCGAGGCCCTCGGGGTGACTCCTCCCTCCCGCGAGGCACTGTCCCGTTGGGCGAGCGCCTGGCTGCCCCAGTACGGGGAGCGACGGGAGCCGCCCCAGGGCGGAGAGTTGCAGGAGATGGCGGAGCAGTGGTGGAAGGCGCTCGGAGTGGTGCCGCGGCATCGCTACCTGGAGCTGCTGGAACGGTACGAGGAGCTGAGGCTCCGCCTCGAAGAGGCGGAGAAGACCATCCGCAACCTCCGTGACGTGCTCGCCCGCCGCGGCTCCGAGTCCGAGGCCGGGAGCGAGTTGCTCGACCAGTGGGAGGAGACCACCCGCAAGGTCTTGGAGACGCAGTCGGAGTGGGCCAAGTCCTGGGCGGAGGGCTTCTGGAAGGTGGAAGACGACAAGGGCGGAAAGAAGGCCTGATGCCCGTCACGCGAAGGGAGGACGCCGGGATGAACTGGACCGAACAGGCCCAAGAGATGATGAAGTCGTGGACCGGCACCCAGAAGAAGCTCTGGGAGAGCTGGAGCGACGCGGCGAAGAGCGGGAGCGCGCAGCCCTCCCAGGAGCCGTGGTCGGGGTGGGTGGCGCAGTGGCAGCAGATGGCTCGGGATTCGCTCCAGAAGATGGGGAGCGGAGCCACGGGTGTGCCCCGGGAGGTCGCCGAGAGGCTCTTCGCCGGCGAGGCCTCCTTCCTGCGGTTCGTGGAGTTCGCGTTGGGCACCCTCAAGCACATCGCCCCCAAGATCGACGCGGGCGAGGACTGGGTGGAACTGCTTCGCCGTCAACTCGGCCAGATGAAGCAGGAGATGACCAAGGCGCCCGCGCCCTGGTTCACGCCGGAGGCGGCCGCGGCGTTCTCCAAGGACATCCCGGAGCTCTGGAGGCTGTTCCTGCAGGAAACCGGCAAGCTCTCGGCGCCGTGGACGAGCTCCATCAAGCAGGCCGGCGGACACATCGGCGAGGCCATGAGCGGGGACCGCCAGGCAGCGATCCGGATGTACAACATGTTCCTGGACACCTTCGAGAACACGTTCGGCAAGCTGGCCGCCGCGCCGGCTATCGGGTACACGAGGGAGTTCCAGGAGAAGCTGACGAAGGCCTTCGAGTCGTGGGTGGACGCCAGGAGGGCCGAAGTCGACCTGCGCACCGAGTTGGTCAACACCGGCTTGCGGGCCCTGGAAGGCCTGCTGCGAGAACTCGTGGCCAAGGGGGAAGCCGGAGAGAAGGTCGACAGCTTCCGAGCCCTCTTCGACCTCTGGGTAGCCACCGCGGAGAAGAGCTACTACGACATCGCGAGCACCGAGTCTTTCGCCGAGATCCAGGGCCGGGTGGTCAACACGGCCATGCAGTACCGGATCCGGGAGCGGGAGCTGGCCGAGGAGATCTACCGGACGGTCCACCTGCCGACGCAGAGCGAACTCGACGACGCCTACCGTCACATGCACGACCTCAAGAGCGAGGTCCGGAAACTCCGCAGCGAGGTCAACCAGCTCAAGGCGGCGGCGAAGAGCCAGCCCGCTCCGGCCCCCGCACCCCAGGCCGCTGCAACTGCCACGGCCCCGGCCCCGAAGAAGGCCCCGACCAAGGCCTCCGTCACGGCCCCGGCCAAGACGAAGGCCAAGAGTGCCGCCAAGGCCGCTCCGAAGGCTGCTCCGAAGGCTGCCGCCAAGACCCGGACCAAGACCGGCCGCAAGGGCTCGTAAGCGAGAAAGGACCGCGCCATGTTCCCGATCCAGATCCGTCCAGAGCAGGCCCTCAAGGAGATGGTGGACTTCAATCGGAAGCTCCTGAAGGGCATCGATTCCATCGTCGACATCCGGGAAATCGACGTCGCTCCCACTCCCCGGGAGGCGGTGTACCGGGAGGACGAACTCGTCCTCTATCACTACGCGCCCACGGTGAAACGGCCCTGCAAGGTGCCGGTGCTGATCGTGTACGCCCTGGTGAACCGCCCGTACATGGTCGACATCCAGCAGGATCGCTCCATGGTCCGCAACCTGCTCAACCAGGGTCTGGACGTCTACCTCGTGGACTGGGGCTATCCCGACCGCTGCGAGCAGTACCTGACGCTGGACGACTACATCAACGGCTACATCGACCGCTGCGTCGACGTGCTCCGGGAGCGCCACGGGCTCGACAAGGTCAACCTGCTCGGCATCTGCCAGGGGGGCACCTTCAGCCTGTGCTACTCGGCCCTGCACCCGGAGAAGGTGCAGAACCTGATCACGATGGTGACGCCGGTGGACTTCCACGTGCGCGACGGACTCCTCAACGTGTGGGCACAGAACCTCGACATGGACGCCATGGTCGACGCGTTCGGAAACGTTCCCGGCGCCTTCATGAACTGGGGCTTCCTGGTGCTCAAGCCCCTCCAGTTGATGGTGCAGAAGTACCTGGGGTTCGTCTCGATCCTCGACGACGAGCAGAACCTGAAGAGCTTCCTCCGCATGGAGAAGTGGATCTTCGACAGCCCCGACCAGGCGGGGGCGACGATCCGGCAGTTCGTCAAGGACTTCTACCAGCAGAACAAGCTCATCAAGGGCGAGGCGATGATCGGCGAGGATCGGGTCGACCTGCGCAACGTCACCATGCCCGTGCTGAACATCTACGCCAAGGAGGACCACCTGGTGCCGCCGAGTTCCTCTCTGGCGATGGAGAAGCACGTCGGCTCGAAGGACCTCACGACCCTTGCCTTCCCCGGAGGGCACATCGGAATCTACGTGAGCGGCCGGGCCCAGAAGGAACTCGCGCCCGCCATCGGAAACTGGGTCAAGGAACGCTGCTGAACCCGGGGGGACCGGGAACGCGAGGGGCCTGCTCCGGCGCAGGGGCCCCTCCTTCCTTCCGGCACCTCGCGCCAGGAACGCCGGCCGGAAAAATGGCGTTGACCACCTGAGGCGACTTCCGTATCATCGCGCCGCTCGATGCGTTCCGCGACGGACGGGAAGCGCGTCGTACGAGATTCACCCAGCGTCGGACTTCAAAGAGGGAGCGGCCGAGGCGGGCTTGCTCCCTCTCTTGCGTTCCGCGCCGGGCAACCGAGCCACTCCGATGGAACAAGAACAGCGACAGGCAGTGGACCTCCACCTCTCTGAGCTTTTCGAGCCATCGTCAGTGCAACACATGGGTCAGAAGCCCAGAGTCTAGGAAGAAAGGAGGTACGCACCATGGCAAGAGGAACCGTGAAGTGGTTCAACGACCAGAAGGGGTTCGGGTTCATCACCCAGGAGAACGGTGGCCCGGACGTCTTCGTGCATTTCAGCGCCATCCAGGGGCAGGGTTTCAAGACCCTGGCCGAGGGCCAGGCGGTGGAATTCGAGGTCACCCAGGGCCCCAAGGGCGCCCAGGCCTCGAACGTCACGCCCGTCTGATCTGACGCCGAGCGCGTGAAGGAAGAGCGGGTCCTCTCTCGGGGACCCGCTCTTCTTTTTCGCCCTCGGTCGCGTCGGCCCCCCCTCCCGCTCCCGAGGGCTCCCGAATTCCCAGGCGGTCCCCCCGCCCTCGTCCTGGCGGCCGGTCGCCGAGCGCAACCCGCCCTTCCGGTACCGGGGACGGCCCCGGGATCGGCACCACGAAAACGCTTCGACAGGGAGACGGGGACGGCGGAGCTAGCGTGCGGTCCGGCGCTCCCGGAGCCAGGCCGCGACATCGGCCTGGAGCTTCCGCTCCATGGCGGCGGGCTGGACCTCCGGGGCCCCTCTCCGCCGCAGGACCTGGACGCGGGGCGCTGTTTCGGTGGACGTGCGTGACGCGGTCTGAACGTTTCTCATGTGGGGCGACGCTTTTCCTTTCCGGAGATAGGGTGCCTTCTTTACGACCCGGGCGCGGGCGGACCCACGAGACGTCCCGGGGTGCTCCTGCGCGCCGACCGCCGGAGCGCGGCTTCCCGGAGGGAACCGCTCAGCGGACGGGGCTGCCCGTCGACCGGACTCTTCGCGCGACTTCGGGAAAAGGGAGATCTCGAAGGCAGGAACGGGATGGATGCTACCACGGATGCGAAGCGCAAGGAAGGCCGATGCGCACGCCGCGGTCCACGGGCCGCCTCGCGGGGTTTTCAACCGGGGACGAACGAAGGGCCCCGCAGGGCCCTTCTCCGCCACCGGCCTTCCACCGAACGAGCCTCAGGCCTTCTCCGCCGCCTCCGAACCCGCCACGTCCCGGGCCAGCGCCTCGAGGATGTCGGTACAACGATCGAGCCCGAGTTTCGAGGTGTTCAGGGTGATGTGGTACAGCGTCGGCTGGTCGGGGTCGCAGTCGAAGTAGAAGCGCAGGTAGTCCTGGCTGCGTGCATCGATCTTGTGGACGAAGTCCCGGGCCTGCTCCTTGGACATGCCCCGCCGCTCCGCGGTCCACGCGACCCGATCCTCGAAAGCAGCCACGAACCGGACGTGGAGCGTACGGGGGTTTTCCTTGAGGATGCACTGCCCCCCGCGGCCGACCACGATCACGCCGCGCCGCTGACCGAGGGAGGAGACGATCTTGATGACCATCTGCTTGTAGATGTCACCGTCGATCCACCCGTCGACCCGGTAGTGGTAGGGGATCTTGTCCCGATCGTCGTACCGGGCGTCGGAGAGAGCGTCCTCCCGGACCTTGGCCTTCTTCTTCAGGGCGTCGAGATCGAAGATCGTGGAGAAGAAGCTCTTGAGCTTGTTGTGGTGCTCCGCCTCGAACTCCTCGACTTCCTCGTCCGGCACGTTCACCTCGAGCGCCACGCGGTGGATGATCTCCTTGTCCACGTAGTCGACGCCCAGGCGTTTGGCGAGTTCCTTGGCGACCTCGGGGCCGCCGGCACCAAACTGGTTCGACACGGTTATGACGGGCATCGCTCCTCCTTGCCAGACAGGGATCCCCAGAAGAGGTCCGTCCCCGGGGCAGCGTCGTCCGAGCCCCGGGAGAACCCGGCGCATCTTATAGCAAAGGCCCCCCGGCCCTTCAAGCGCATATCACCCTTAGCAGCTTTGCCCGGCCTCTGTTATCCTGGGCCGTCGGCTCCTTCCCTCTCTCCCGCCGCCACTCGATGGGAACGCTGCACGTTGTCGGCATTTCGGACTGCAAGACGTCCTCCGACCCCTCCGACTCCGTCGTCACCTACGGGCTGGGATCGTGCGTCGGCGTCGTCCTGTACGACGCGCGAGCCGCGATCGGCGGCATGGCCCACGTGATGCTGCCCGACTCCCGATGGCGACGGGGAGCGCGGGACTCCAACCCACACATGTGCGCCGACACGGCCGTCCCGGCACTCCTCGGGGCAGTGACGTCACTGGGCGCCGCCCGGGAGCACCTGGTCGCCAAACTGGCAGGCGGCGCGAACATGCTCGTGCGCTCCGCCCTGTTCGACATCGGGGCGCGCAACGCGGGCGCCCTCCTGGCCCTTCTCCGCCGGGAGAACATCCCGGTCGCCGGCGCGAGCCTGGGGGGCTCGGTGGGCCGTTCGATGCAGTTTCGGCTGCACGACGGACTGGTCAGGGTGCAGGTACTCGGGCGAGGCACCGAGACGCTATGAGCCTGGCGCAGATCCTCGTTCGACTGGAGTCGCTGCCGCCCTTCCCCGAGGTCGCCGCCCGGTTGCTCCGGACCTGCCAGGACCCGGACGTGGACCTCGCCTCCGTCGCGGCCATCCTGGAGCGCGATCCGGCCATGGCGGCGAACGTCCTCCGGGCCTGCAACGCCCCGTATTTCGGCCTGCGGGGCCGCGTCGCGTCGGTGCGCCACGCGACCAGCCTCCTCGGCATCCGCAACGTCCTGCAGATCACGATGACCGTCCTCTCCTCCGGGCACCTGGCTTCGCCCCAGGTCGGCTACGGCCTCGGACCCGGCGACCTGTGGCGAACCTCGGTCGCGTCGGCGCTCGCCGCCGAACTCGTGGCCCAGGAGGTTTCCTACCCCCAGGTCGAGACCGCCTACACGGCGGGCCTGCTCCAGGACGTGGGCAAAATCGTTCTGGCCGAGTTCGTGGAGAACGCAGCCGAGGCGATCCAGGCTCTGCTGGCAGACGGGGCGGCGTGGCAGGAGGCCGAAGCGAGGGCCCTCGGGATGACCCACCCCGAGGTGGGCGCGCGACTGCTCTCGCGCTGGGGGTTTCCGTCGGCCATCGTGGACGCTGTGCGGACCCACCATCGGCCCTCCGAGGCGACCGTCGATCCGACCCTGACCGCCATCTCCCACCTCGCCGACGCCCTGAAGATGACCCTCGGCGTGGGGTTGGGTGCCGACGGGCTGGCGTACGAACTGGACGAGGGCGCCCTGGGCGCCCTGGGACTGGCCGACCCCTCGAGGCTCGAGGGGCTCGTTGCCGAGCTGGGGCGGCGGGTGTCCGGCGCGCAGGAATGGTTCGAGGCGGCGGGAGGGGGCCGATGAGGGTCTGGAGTTCTCGATTCTCGTTTGAGACGACCGGCCGGGGACACGTGGTGGACCTCACCCCGAGGCTCGAGCAGTGGATCGCGGCCCAGCGCATCGGCGAGGCGCAGGGGGTGCTGTTCGTCCCCGGGTCCACCGCCGGGGTCACGACGATCGAGTACGAGCCGGGCGTGGTGCGCGACCTGCAGGAAGCGCTGGAAAAACTGGCGCCCTCCGGCGCCCCGTACCATCATGACGCGGCTTGGGGCGACGGCAACGGCTACGCGCACGTCCGCGCCGCCCTGCTCGGCCCCTCCCTCGCGTTCCTGGTGCGGGACGGGCGACTGCTCCGCGGCACGTGGCAGCAGGTGGTGCTCTGCGACTTCGACAACTGCAGCCGGAAACGCACGGTGGAGGTGCAGGCGATGGGAACGCCGGGGGAAGGATGAGCGACGCGGACGCCGTGGAACGGCTGGAGTTCCAGAACCCCGCGCACCTGGCGGTGCTGGTCGGGGAGCGGGAGGTGCACCTGCGGGAACTGGCCGCCCTGCTCCACGACGTGAGCCTGGCCAGCCGGGGGAATGCGGTCCAACTGCGCGGCGACCCCGTCGCGGTGGAACTGGCCCGGGAGGTCCTGACCCAACTGTACGCCCTCGTCGAGGAGGGATACCCCCTCTACCGGGCGGACGTGGACCACGCGGTGCGCATCCTGCGCGCCAACCGAAGGGCGCGGCTCAAGGAGATCTTCCTGGACGCCGTGTTCATCGCCTCCGACCGCAGGGTGATCAGCCCCAAGAGCGTGGCCCAGAAGGCCTACATCGAGGCGATGCGGAACTTCGACGTCGTCTTCGGCATCGGGCCGGCCGGCACGGGGAAGACCTATCTCGCGATGGCGATGGCGGTGGCCGCCCTCACGAAGCGGCAGGTGAACCGGATCATCCTCACGCGCCCTGCGGTGGAGGCCGGGGAAAAGCTGGGATTCCTCCCCGGGACGCTCTACGAGAAGGTCAACCCGTACCTGCGCCCCCTCTACGACGCGCTCCACCACATGATGGACTTCGAGAAGGCCGCCAAACTGCTGGAGAAGGGCATCATCGAAGTGGCGCCCCTCGCCTTCATGCGCGGCCGGACCCTGGACGACTCCTTCGTGATCCTCGACGAGGCCCAGAACACGACGTCCGACCAGATGAAGATGTTCCTGACACGCCTGGGCTTCGACAGCAAGGCGGTGGTGACCGGCGACATCACCCAGACCGACCTTCCCCCGGGCAAGGTCTCCGGCCTCGTGGAGGTTCAGGACGTGCTCCGGAGCGTGCCCGGCATCCGGTTCTGCTATTTCTCCCGGGACGACGTCGTGCGCCACCCCCTGGTGCAGGAGATCATCGAGGCCTACGAGTCCCAGGCGCTGCGCGTGCGGGAGGAGCCGTAGCCGTGCGACCGGGCCGGACCGTCGCGGCACTGGCCGGGTGCGCCGCCCTGGGCTTCGTGACCGGAGGGGCCCTCGTGCTGGCCCGGGGCCTCCCCCAGGTTTCGGCCCTCGAGGACTTCACGCCGCCCTCCTCCACCCGCGTCTATTCGTCCGACGGGAACCTGCTCGCGGAGTTCGCGACCCAGCGTCGCACCCCCGTGGCCCTCGATGCGGTGCCACACGACCTCGTCCGATGTGTCCTCGCGATCGAGGATCACCGCTTCTTCGAGCACATGGGCATCAACGTCGGCCGCATCCTCAAGGCGGTCGCCGTGGACCTGGCCAAGGGCCGCCTCGCCGAGGGCGGCTCCACCATCACACAGCAGCTTGCGAAGATCCTGTTCCTCACCCCCGAGAAGACCCTGACCCGGAAACTCCGGGAGGCCCTGCTCGCCCTCGAGATCGAACGACGGCACACCAAGGAGGAGATCCTCGCCTTCTACCTGAACCAGATCTACCTGGGGAACGGCGCGTACGGGGTGGCGGCGGCGGCGCAGGTCTACTTCGCCAAGCCCCTGGCCGACCTGGACCTCGCCGAGTGCGCCTTGATCGCGGCCCTGCCGAAGGCGCCCTCCCTGTACGATCCCCTCCGGAACCCGGAGCGCGCCCGGGCCCGGCGCGATCTCGTGCTTCGCCGACTCCTCCAGCTGGGGTGGGTCTCCGCGGAGCAGGCCTCCGCGGCGCTTGCGCAAGACGTCCCGGCGGCCCGCCCCGACGTCCAGCGGGTGTCGGCGCCCTACTTCGTGGAGGCCGTGCGCCGCCGACTCCTGGAACACCTGGAGATCGACCTCGTCTACCAGGGCGGTCTGCGCGTCTACACGACCCTCGACTCCGGGCTCCAGAAGGCCGCCGAGTCCGCCCTGGAGAAGGCCTTGGCCGCCGTGGACCGGAGACACCCGCGGCGGCAGCCGAAGGCCCAGGGGGCGGTCCTGGCCCTGGATCCCGCGACCGGCTCGGTGCGGGCCCTGGTCGGGGGGAGGAACTGGTCCGAGAGCTCCTTCGACCGGGCGTTCCAGGCACGGCGTCAGCCGGGAAGCGCCTTCAAGCCTTTCGTGTACCTGGCCGCCCTGGAGACCGGCCTCACCCAGGCCCGCACCCTGCTGGACGCCCCGGCGAGCTACCGCGGGGCCTCCCTCTCCCGTCCGTGGACGCCGAGCAACTACGACGGGGAATTCCTGGGAGAGATGACCCTGCGCAAGGCCCTGGCCCTGAGCCGCAACCTGCCGGCCGTGCGCCTCATGGAGGAGCTCGGCAAGGCCCGGGTGGAGCAGGCGGCGTCGGAGCTCGGGCTGGCCGGCCCCTTCGGGGAAGGGTTGGCCGCGGCGCTCGGCGTCGGCGGGAGCAGCCTGGTGGAACTGGTGCGCGCCTACGCCGTCTTCCCGGCCGGGGGCCTCCTCCCCGAGCCCCACCTGATCCGGGCCGTGTACGGACCCGACGGGCGAAACCTCTGGGAGCGCAACGGTGCCGCACGACGGGTCCTGGACCCGGTCACGGCCTACGTGGCGGCCGACATGCTCCGGGCGGTCGTGGAGTCCGGCACCGGGAAGGCCGCACGGGCCCTGCCCTTCCCCGTGGCCGGGAAGACCGGGACCACGGACGACCAGCGAGACGCCTGGTTCGTCGGGTTCTCGAGCCGACTCGCCCTCGGCGTCTGGGTGGGGAGAGACGACAACTCCCCCCTGGGCTACGCCGAAACCGGCGCCCAGGCCGCCCTGCCCGCCTGGATCGACACGATGCTGGCTTCGGCCGCGGAAGGCCCTCCGCCTCCCTGGGCGCCCCCCCCCGGCGTCGTCGTGGCCGAGATCGACGTCGCCTCGGGGCTCCGGGCCGGCCCGGCGTGCAAGGAAACCGCCTTCGCCGCCTTCGCCCGGGGAACGGAGCCTCGCTCCCCGTGCGATCGGGAGTCGTTCCAGTGGGACCGGGTCGCACGGGACATCGGCCTGGGGCGCAGCGCCCGGAGAACCGGGCCTTGATCCGGGAACTGACGGCAGACGTCGCGCCCGAGACCGCGTTCCTCTCCCTGGCGGACAGGGCCTACCCGTTCTTCCTCGACAGCGGCGAGGGCTGTCCCCGGCTGGGAACCCGGTCGTACGTGGGTGCGGACCCGTTTCTGGTCGTCCATGCCAAAGGAACGGAGGCCCGCCTCTCATGGCCCCGGACCGGCCGCACCGAACTCCGGCGCGGCAACCCCTTCCACCTGCTTCGCGACCTCCTCCGGGAGCACCGGGGGCCGCCCGTCGGCGCGGCGATGACCGGCGGCGGCGCGGTGGGCTACCTGGGCTACGACCTGTTCCCGTTCGTGGAGGCCATCCCAAGGTCGGCGCGAGACGACCTCCGCATGCCCGACCTTTTCCTCGGCTTCTACGACACCGTCGGCATCTTCGACCACGCGGCCGGGCGGGCCACCCTGTGCTCGGGCGACTGGGGCGGACCCGAGGGCCCGCGCCGGGAGGCGTGGGAGGCGTGGGACGGCCTCACGGACGCTCCCGGGCCCGGGCGGCGGGACGGCGCCGGGTTCGCGGCCGGTCCGGTGGAGTCCAACTTCACCCGGGAGCAATACGAGGCGGCGGTCCTCCGCGTGAAGGAGCACATCGCGGCGGGGGACGTCTACCAGGTGAACCTCTCCCAGCGCTTCCGCGTCCCCTTCGGCGGGTCGCCCCTCTCCTTCTACCGGCGCCTCCGCCGCACGAGCCCTGCGCCCTTCGGCGCCTGCCTCTTCCCCGACGGTTTCTCCATCCTCTCCAACTCGCCGGAACGGTACCTCCGGATCGAGGGAGACCGCATCGAGACCCGGCCGATCAAGGGAACGCGCCCCCGGGGCGCGACGCCCCGGGAGGACCGGAAGCTGGCGGAGGAGTTGCGAACGAGCGTTAAGGACCGGGCCGAGCACGTGATGATCGTGGACCTCGAGCGCAACGACCTGGGCCGGGTGTGCCGGTACCGTTCCGTCCACGTGCCGGAGCTCGAGGTGGTGGAGTCCTACGCGAACGTCCACCACCTCGTCTCCACCGTGGCGGGCCTCGTACACCCCTCCAAGGAGGCCGTGGACTGCCTGCGGAACTCCTTCCCGGGCGGGTCGATCACCGGGGCACCCAAGGTGCGGGCGATGGAGATCATCGAGGCGCTGGAGCCCACGGCGCGTGGCGTGTACTGCGGGGCCATCGGCTACATCGACTTCGCGGGCCGCGCCGACCTCAACATCGCGATCCGGACCGCCGTGCTCCAGGGCGACAGCCTGTACGTGCAGGTGGGCGGCGGGATCGTAGCCGACTCCGACCCTGCCGCGGAGTACGAGGAAACCCTGGTGAAGGCCCGGTCGTTCCTTCGGGTGCTGGGCAGGGAGGAGGGCGAGTGGACCGCGCGCGCCGCTCCGTGACCGGCCCGCCGCCGCCGGAGCGTACCGGCACCGTCTCGGCTGAGGACCGGGGCCTCCTCTACGGCGACGGGGTGTTCGAGACCCTGCGCGTGTACGCCCGGACCCCGTTCCGGCTGCCGGCCCACTGGGACCGCCTTTCCGCCTCCGCCGCCTTCCTCGGGATTCCCGTCCCGGACGTGGACCCCTCCGCCGAAGTGGAGCGGGCCCTCGAGGCCCGCGGCCTCGACGACGCTGGCGTCCGCATCACGCTGACCCGAGGCCCCCTCCCCGAGGGCCCCCGGCCGACGCCCGCCGGAGGCGCTCCGACGCTCCTGTTCCAGGCTCGGCCCCTCAGGCCCGGCTTGGAGGAGCTCGCGCGGACGGGCGTGGCGGCGAGGCGGGTACCCTGGCCCCTGCGGGCGCGGGGAATGCCCCTCCACGGGCACAAGACCCTCAACTACCTCGCGAGCGTGGTGGCCCTGGGGGCTGTCGGCCCCGGCGAGGAGGCGGTGCTGCTGAACACCGAGGGGCACCTCGCGGAGGGGGAGACATCCAACCTGTTCTGGGTCCGCCGCGGAATCCTGTACACCCCCGCTCCCGAGGCCGGCTGCCTGCCGGGGCTGGCCCGGGCCCTGGTCCTGGAGGAGGCCCGGCGTCTCGGCCTGGAGGTCGAGGAGGGACTGCACCCGTTCCGAGCGCTGGCCGGCGCCGAAGAGGCGTTCCTCACCAACTCCCTCGTCGAGGTGCTCCCTCTCGTCGCCCTGGACGGGGACCCGCTGGGGGGAGGGCGACCCGGGTCGGTGACGCGGCGCCTGCAGCGCGCGTACCGCGGGTGCGTTGAGGCCGAGGCGGGGAGATGACGCCGGTCGCGGGCGCCTCCTGCCGGGACTACGCGCAGGTGCGGGAAGCCCTCGCCCGGGCCCTGGAGCTCCTGCCGGGCCCCTTCGCGGCCCGGGGCGACCCCCTCCTCGTGAAGCCCAACCTCCTGGCGGCCCACGACCCGCACGAAGCGGTGACCACCCACCCCGCCGTCGTCGACGCGGCCCTGTCCCTGGCGTCGGACCTCGGCGCCCGGGCGGTGGTGGCCGACTCCCCGGGGCTGGGCTCCGTGCACCGGGTCGCCCGGGTCGCGGGGGTGGCCGAGGTGTGCCGTCGCCACGGGGTCCCGTTGCTGGACCTCGGCGACTCGGAGGCGGCCGAGGTCTCCGGCGCGACCTACCGCGGTCTGCGCCTGGCGCGGGAAGCCGTGGAGACCCGCTGGCTCTGGAACCTCCCCAAGTGGAAGACCCATACCATGATGGGTCTCACTCTCGGCGTGAAGAACCTCTTCGGCTGCGTGCCGGGCAAGAGCAAGGTGGCCGCCCACTTCCGGGCGGGGCGTCGGCCCCAGGTGTTCGCCCGCCACCTCCTCGACATCGAGGGGGCACTGAGCCCGTGCCTCACCGTGCTCGACGGGGTGGTGGCCATGGAGGGGGCGGGCCCCAGCCGGGGTCGGCCCCTGGAGCGGGGACTCCTCCTCGCTTCGGGAGACGCCGCCGCGCTCGACTGGGAGGCGACCCGCCTGTCGGGGTTCGCGCCGCAGGACGTCCCCACCGTGGCGGAGAGCGTGGCGAGCGGGAGGCTCGACCCCGGCAGGGTGCGCCTGCTCGGCGTCGAGCCCCGGCCGCTCCGGTTCCGCCCGGCGCCCGGGAGCCCGTGCGACTGGCCTCTGCCCCGGCCTCTCAAGCGCCTGCTCCGCGGGGTGGTGTCGCCCGCGCCCCGCTTCGACGCAGCCGGCTGCAAGGGTTGCGGCGCCTGTTCCGAGGCGTGCCCCGCCGGGGCTCTCCGGCCGGGCACCCCACCGGAGCTCTCGCAGGAGACGTGCATTCGCTGCTACTGTTGTCAGGAACTGTGCCCCCACGGAGCCGTGGCGATTCCGCGCCGGCTCCCGGCCCGGTTCTCCTTCTCGGGGCGCGGGAGGAAGGCATGAACGGGATCCTCGTCGGCATCGACGTGGGCGGAACCCACACCGACGGCGTAGCCGTTGAGGGCGGCCGCGTGGTGCACAAGGTCAAGGTCCGTACCCGGGAGGACCTCACGTCCTGCACCCTGGAAGCCCTGCGGGAACTTCTCGAGGGGGTGAGCACGGCGTCGATCCGGCGGGTCGTCCTCTCCACCACGCTCGTCACCAACGCCGTGGCCGAAGGGCGGCTCGAGCCGGCGGGCATGGTGCTGACGGCCGGCCCGGGAATGAACCCGGGCCACCTGGGCGAGACTCCCGACGTCAAGGTGGTCCGCGGCGCCGTGGATCACCGGGGCCGGGAGATCGTTCCCCTGGACGAGGGGCAGGTGGAGAGTCACCTCGCGACGCTCGCGGACCGAGGCGTGCGCGTGCTCGCCGTCGTGGGGAAGTTCTCGGTGCGCAATCCCACCCACGAACTCCGCGTCGCCGAGCTGGCCGGGGACCGCTTCGACTACGTGGCCCTCGGGCACGGCCTCTCCGGCTCCCTCAACTTCCCCCGCCGCGCCGCCACGGCGTACCTCGCGGCAGCGGTCTGGCGGCGCCACTCGGAGTTCGTGAAGTCGATGGTGGCCGCCGTTCGGGATTTCGGCATCCGGGCCCCGCTCTACCTGCTCCGGGCCGACGGCGGCACGCAGACCGCCGACTCCTTCCGGAACCCGGCGGAGGGCTCCCTGTCCGGGCCTGCCGCGAGCGTCATGGGAATCCAGGGACTCGACGAGGTGGACGGCGACACCCTCGCCGTGGACGTGGGGGGCACGACCACGGACCTGTCCCTCTTCACCCGGGGTGTACCCCTGCTGGAGCCGCGGGGGGCCACCGTCGGACCCTACCGGACCCAGATCCGGTCCCTCTATACCCGCTCCCTGGGCGCCGGCGGCGACAGCCTCGTCCACCTCGGCCAGGGTGAGATCCGCGTGGGCCCCCAGCGCATGGGGGCGCCGGCCTCCCTGGGAGGGGAACACCCCACGCCCACCGACGCCCTCGTGGTCCTCGGGCGGGCCGTGGGGGACCGCGCCCGGGCCCGGGAGGCCCTCACCCCGGTGTCGTCAGCGATCGGGGTCGGGGTGGAGGAGTGCGCCCGTCGCGTCCTCCGGGCCCTGGCCGTCTCCATCGCCGCGGCGGCCCGCACCCTGCTCGACGAGGTGAACGGAAAGCCCGTCTACACCATCCACGAGCTCCTCGAGGGACACCGGGTCGAGCCCCGCCGCGCCGTGGCCGTCGGCGGTCCGGCCCGGGCCCTGGCCCCCTACATCGAGGAGGCGCTGGACCTCCCCGTGCACGTGCCCGGCCACTTCGACGTCGCGAACGCGGTGGGGGCCGCCGTCGCCCGGGTGAACCTCGAGGTGAACCTGCTCGCCGACACCGCGCTGGGCCGCCTCTCGATCCCCGAGGCCGGGGTCTACCGCCCCGTGGAGCGAGACTACGGGGTGGAAGAGGCCCGGGCCGAGGCCTTCGAGACCCTCCTGGGCCTGGCCCGGGAGAAGGGCATGCTCGACGAGGAGGCCGTTCCGGAGGCGGCCGAGGAGGAGAGCTTCCGCATCGTGGACGGCTTCTCGACGGTGGGCAGCATCCACCGCCTCCGGGTCCAGATCCGTCCCGGCATCCTCGGCCGGGTGGAGTGAGCGGCGCCATGCGAACGATCCGAGCCCCCCACCGAACCGGCGTGGTCTTCTTCCCGGCCTTCGACTGGGCCATCTCCCCCACCCACCCCGAGCGCGAGGAGCGGCTCCTCTACACCCGGGACCAGATCTTCGAGGAGGGGCTCCTCGACGTGGAGGGGATCGAGGAGTTCACCCCCTCCGTGGCCACCCTCGAGGACATGGAGCGCGTGCACACCTGCTACCCCTCCAGCCAGGCGGTCGTCAGCTCCTCCCACCGCATCTCGGCGGGGGGGGCGATCACGGCCGCCCGCAAGGTCCTCTCCGGGGAGGTGGAGCGGGCCTTCGCCCTGGTGCGGCCCCCGGGCCACCACGCCCGGCGGGTGGTCCACGGACTGCGGGGGTTCTGCATCGTGAACATCGAGGCGGTGATGATCGAGCACGTGCGCCGCCACGTGCGGGACATGCGGGTGGCCATCGTCGACACCGACTGCCACCACGGCGACGGCACCCAGGACGTGTACTGGAACGACCCGGACACCCTGTTCATCTCGATCCACCAGGACGGCCGCACCCTGTACCCGGGCACCGGGTTCCCGGACGAGTTCGGGGGCCCGAACGCTTACGGGACCACCCTCAACGTCCCCCTTCCCCCGGGCACCAACGACGAGGGGCTGCTCCACGTCATAGACCACTTCGTGCTCCCCGTGCTGGAAGACTGGAAGCCCGACCTCATCGTGAACTCGGCCGGCCAGGACAACCACTTCACCGACCCCATCACGGACATGTCGATCACGGCCCAGGGGTACGCCGCGCTCACCCGCCGTCTCCGGCCCCACGTCGCCGTGCTCGAGGGGGGCTACTCGGTGCAGGACGCTCTCCCCTACGTGAACACGGGCATCCTGCTGGCCATGGCGGGCCTCGACACCGGCGCCCTGATCGAACCCGACTACCAGCCGGAGCTCTTCCCCAGCTCCGAGCGGAACCAGGAGTACATCCGGCGCCTGTCCGAGGCGCTCCTCGAGAAGTACCGCCACCGGGACGCCCTCAAGGAGAAGGCCTTCGGGGGCAAGATCCACCACGAGGAGATGCGCCAGGTGTTCTACGACGGCGCGGGCATCACGGAGAACCAGAAGGAGCGCGTCCGGATCTGCGGAGACTGCGCCGGGGTGGTGACCCTGGAGAGCTGGGTGGGGGGCCGCGGCAGGCTCCTGGCCGTGGAACTGCCCCGCCGCTGCTGCCTGCGGTGCCGCGAGGAGGGCCTGCAGGCCTACCACGCCGCGAGCCTGGGGGACCTGTCCCTGGTCGAACTCCGGGACCGGGAGGCCGACCGCGTGGAGCGGAAGAGCGTCTTCGACGGCGTGTAGCCCGGCGGGAGGGAGGGGGGCCTCCCGTGGACGGCCCCGCCCTCAGGCCCCGGCCGCTCCGAAGGCGTCGGCCACGATGGCCCTGGCCTCCTCCTGGATGCGGCGCAGGTGCTCCGGGCCCCGGAAGCTCTCGGCGTAGATCTTGTAGACGTCTTCCGTCCCCGAGGGGCGGGCGGCGAACCAGCCCCCTTCGGTCACGACCTTGAGCCCCCCGATGGGCGCTCCGTTGCCCGGAGCCCGCGTCAGCTTCTCGCGGATGGGGTCGCCGGCCAGTTCCCTCGCCCTCACGTGGTCCGGCGACAGCTCCTTGAGCGCCGCCTTCTGGCGCGACGTGGCCGGCGCGTCGATCCGTTCGTAGACCGGGCTCCCGAAGCTCGCCTCCAGGTCGCCGTACAGCTGCCCCGGGTCGCGCCCGGTGCGCGCCGTGATCTCGCACGCCAGGAGGTCGAGGAGGATGCCGTCCTTGTCGGTGGTCCAGACCGTGCCGTCCCGCCGCAGGAACGACGCCCCGGCGCTCTCCTCCCCGCCGAAGCCGACCGACCCGTCGAGCAGCCCGCCGACGAACCACTTGAAGCCCACCGGAACCTCGCACAGCCGCCGTCCCAGCGACGCGGCGACGCGGTCGATCATCGAGGTGGAGACCAGGGTCTTTCCCACCGCGGCCTCCGGGCTCCAACCGGGACGGTTCCGGAACAGGTAGGAGATCGCGACCGAGAGGTAGTGGTTGGGGTTGAGCAGACCCCCGTCCCGGGTGACGATGCCGTGCCGGTCCACGTCCGCGTCGTTCCCGAAGGACAGGTCGAACCGGTCGCGAAGCCGGATGAGGCCCGCCATGGCGTGGGGCGAGGAGCAGTCCATCCGGATCTTTCCGTCCTTGTCCACGGTCATGAAGGAGAAGGTCGGGTCCACGACCCGGTTGACCAGGTGCAGGTCGAGCCGGTAGCGGTCGGCGATGGGGTCCCAGAAGTCCACCGACGCGCCTCCGAGGGGGTCCACTCCGATCCGAAGGCCCGCGCCGGCGACGGCCTCCAGGTCCACCGCCTGCCCGAGATCGTCCACGTAGGAGCGCACGTAGTCGTGCTCCCGGACGTTCCCGGACCGCAGCGCCCGCTCGTAGGGAACGCGGCGCACCGCGGAGATCCCCCCGGCGAGGAGCTCGTTGGCCCGGGCCTCGATGGCCTGCGTGGTCTTCGTGTCGGCCGGCCCGCCGTCGGGGGGGTTGTACTTGAAGCCGCCGTCCTCCGGCGGGTTGTGGGAGGGGGTGATCACAACCCCGTCCGCAGGCGCGGAGGTGCGGCCGCGGTTGTACGTGAGGATGGCGTGGGAGACCACCGGCGTCGGGGTGAACCGGAGCCCCGGCTGTACCAGCACGGTGACGCCCCAGGCACCGAGAACCTCGAGGGCGCTCCGGAGGGCCGGCTCGGAGAGGGCGTGGGTGTCGCGGCCCAGGAACAGGGGACCGGTGACGCCCGCCCTCCGACGGTGCTCGCAGATGGCCTGGGTGACCGCCAGGATGTGCGCCTCGTTGAAGCTCCGGGCCAGGGAGCTCCCACGGTGCCCCGACGTGCCGAACGAGACCCGCTCCGCCGGCTCGCCCGGGTCGGGCTCCAGGGTGTAGTACGCCGAGACCAGGGCGGGGATGTCGGCGAGCAGCGAGCGGGGTGCCGGCTGACCGGCCAGTTCGTGGAGAGCCACGGCGGCCGCCTCAGCGACCCTGGGCCTGGTTCGCCACCGCCTTGGCCGCGGCCTCCGCCGCCGCCGCGTCGCCCAGGTAGTACCGGCGCAGGGGCGTGAGGTCGTCGTCGAGTTCGTAGACCAGCGGGATTCCGGTGGGGATGTTCAGTTCCACGATGTCCTCGTCGGACATCCGGTCGAGGTGTTTCACGAGGCCTCGGAGGCTGTTCCCGTGGGCCGCGATGACCACGCGCCGGCCGGCCCGGATCTGCGGCACGATGGTCTGCTCGTAGTACGGAAGGGTTCGGGCCACCGTGTCCTTGAGGCACTCCGAGGCCGGAAGCTGGTCCGGGGAGAGATCGGCGTACCGGGGGTCCGTGCCGGGATGACGGGGATCGTCGGACTCGAGGGGGGGCGGGGGCACCCCGTAGCTCCGTCGCCAGATCTTGACCTGGTCCATGCCGTGGCGTTCGGCCGTCTCGGCCTTGTTGAGCCCCTGGAGGGCCCCGTAGTGCCGCTCGTTGAGACGCCACGTGTTGTGCACGGGGATCCACATGAGGTCCATCTCCTCCAGCGCCAGCCACAGGGTCTTGATGGCCCGCTTGAGCACCGAGGTGTACGCGACGTCGAACACGTACCCTTCCTGTCGAAGCACGCGGCCGGCCTGCAGGGCCTCCTCCGTCCCCTTCTCCGAGAGCCCCACGTCCGTCCAGCCCGTGAAACGGTTCTCCCGGTTCCACACGCTCTCCCCGTGCCGCAACAGGACCAGCTTCTTCATCGTCCGTTTCCTTTCCCGCGCCGCTGCGTGCGGCGCCTCCGGCGGCCTGCGCCCCCCTACCGGGACACGGGCCGACCCAAGTCGATCAACTCCATCCGGTGATTGGTGTCCGGGTGTTTGGACGACGGCCCCTCGGTGAGAAGGACCAGCTCGCCCTCCATCCCGTGCCGGCGAAGCCACTGCCTCGCGTACGTCCGCCAGTCCTCCGGGTGGTCCGGCTCGTGCACCGGGTGGACGCCACAGGAGAACTGGAGGCCCCGGCACGTGGCCTCCCTCGAACTGACCGCCACGACCCACACCGGAGGGCGGAAGCGGGCGATGTTGCGGGCGGTGGTTCCCGTTCGGGTCGGCACGAACACGGCCGCCGGGGTAACCCGGCGCAGGGCCCCCTCGACGCTCCACGCGAGGAGATCCGAGAGCCGGCGGGTCCCCTGGGCGAAGGCATCCTCGCCCTCGGCGTCCCCGAGTCTGCGGCGGTGAGGCTCCACCGCGGACGCGATCCGGACGAGCATCTCGACGGCCTCCACGGGGTAGCGTCCCATGGCCGACTCCCCCGAGAGCATGACGCCGTCCGTGCCGTCCAGGATCGCGTTGGCCACGTCGGTCGCCTCCGCCCGCGTCGGGCGGCGGCTCGCGGTCATCGACTCCAGCATCTGGGTCGCCGTGATGATCGGCTTCCCGAGGCGGTTGGCCTTCCGCATCAGCCGCTTCTGCACGAGGGCGATCTGCTCGATGGGGATCTCCACGCCGAGGTCCCCCCGGGCGATCATCACCCCGTCCGCTTCTTCCAGGATGGCGTCCACCCGGTCGAGCGCCCTCGCCCTCTCGATCTTGGCGATCACGAACGGGGCGTGCCCCGCTGCGGCTGCAGCCTCCCGCACCGCCCTCACGTCCTCGGCGCCCTCCACGAAGGACTGGCTGACCGCGTCGACCCCGTGGGCCAGGGCGAACGCCAGGCACCGGCGGTCCTCGTCGGTGAAGGCGCGGATTCCCAGGTCCACGCCGGGCAGGTTGAGGCCCTTGCGCGACCGCAACTCGCCTCCCGCGCGGACCAGACAGCGGACCTCTCGCGGTCCGGTCTCGCGGACCTCCAGCTGGATGAACCCATCGTTGAGGAACAGCGCGTCTCCCGGCTTCACCACCCGGGGGAGGCGCTCGAAGCTCACCGAGGCGAGGTCCGGGCCTCCCTCCACCTCGTCCACGGTGAGGGTGAACTCCTGCCCGCTGCGCAGCTCGATCGGCTCCTGCGCCAGGCGACCGATGCGGAGCTTCGGCCCGGGCAGGTCCGCCATGATCGCCACCCGCCGGCCCGCGACGCGCTCCGCCGCGCGGACCCTCTCGATCGTCCGGCCGTGGCTGGCGAAGTCGCCGTGGGAGAAGTTCAGTCGCACCACGCTCATGCCCGCGTGGATGAGCCGGACCAGGACCTCCTCCGAGTCCGACGCGGGCCCCACGGTGCACACGATCTTGGTCTTGCTCGGCGGCGGCACTCCGCCCGCTGCCACGGCAGGTCCTCTCGCTTCGGCCGGCATCCCCTCTCCCATTTCGCGTGCACCCCGCGGGGCCTGCGCCCCGCCCCGGCTCCCGGGGCGGGTTCCCGGTTCTGTACCACGGCCGCCATGGCCCGTCCAGTAGGCGGCGCCCGGCGGGCCGGAGGGGTTGGCGCTTACCGGGTTTCCATGGACAATGGCGGGCCAGGCGGCACGACGATCCGGAGGCTCCATGGCCCCGTGGCTCTATCTGACCCTGGCGATCGCGGCGGCAATCTCGGCGGGCGCACGTCCCCCGGCCGCGGAGGCGTTCTGCTTCGAAGAAGCCGCCGCACGCTACGGCCTGCCCCCGGACCTGCTGCGCATCGTGGCGGAGACCGAGTCAACCCTCGACCCCGACGCCGCCGGCTGGAACGCCGACGGGTCGGTGGACGTGGGCCTCATGCAGATCAACTCCTGGTGGGAACCCCGGCTCGGCACCGAACGCTGGAACGCAGTCTGCACCGACCCCTGCTACAACGTCACCGTGGGGGCGTGGATCCTGGCCGACTGCCTTCGGCGCCACGGCTACACGCCCGAGGGGATCGGCTGCTACAACGCCCTCAGCCCGGAGAGGCGCGCCCGGTACGCGCGGACCGTTCTCCAGGCCTACTTCGCCCGGCCCCCCCGGTCCACCCCTCCCTGACGCCGTCCCCTCCCCGACGACCGTCCACCGCCAGGTCGACTTCGCACGAACTTCTATTTCTCACGAACTTCTCATGTGGGCCTCATGTTCGTTTCATCTTCCGCCGATAGAATTCCCCACGTACCGTGAAGACGAAGGGATCGGGCGAGTGTGGCAGCTCCCCGGCCCAATGAACGGTGCGACTTCCTCCTCCTCTTCCTCCTCTCGTTGAACGGGGCCGCTTCGGCGGCCCCGTTCGACGTTTGGGGTTCCCCTGGCTGAGGACACCGCGCTCTGCCGCGCCCACCGAGATCTTCCGCCGCGCGGTCCCCTGCGCGGTCACGTGGTTCGTGGAGCGCGCCGCCAGCATCTTGGCCCTCCGGCCACGCACGAAGGCTCGCGCAAGAACCTTGGGAAGGGACGGGGCGGCGCATCCGACCCGGCAACCGGCATCGGCTGCCGGTCGAGCCTCCACGGCAGGCACCCGACCACGTCTCCGCTGCGGCGACCCGGCCCCCCGCCCCACTCCGGAGATGGCCGTGCTCACGGCCTGCCACACTCCAGCGGACCTTGGCACGGCGCATGCGTAGGAATACGGGCAACTTGGTCCCCAACCGGCCCGCCCCCCGCGGGCTCGCGGTCGGACGCGTTCCCCGGGGAACCACCCCGGCCGGCGGGACCTCCGAGAAAGGCGGGCCTCATGAACGGCACGTGGAAGGCGTGGCTCCTCGGCGGGCTGGCGGTGCTCGGCTCCTCCTGCGGCGGAGGGGGCGGCGATGATGCGCCCCCGCCTCCACCCCCTCCGCCCGACCTCTCCGGCGTCTGGGCCGGCACCTGGGAAGGATTCGACTCGGTCTTCGGCCGGGTCACCGGGTCGTGGGAGGTGGAGGCGTCCCAGGACGAGTCCGGCGTGGTCGGGAAGGCGTTCCTCAGCGGCGACGTGGACTGCGCCGAGGGGGACCTGAGCGGCACGGTGCCCTCCGGTGCGGCCCCGGGGGGCACCCTGGACCGCTCCCCGTGCCCTTCCAACCAGTGGACGTTGACCGCCCTCGACCTGGCGACACGGAGCGCCAGCGGCACCTGGACCAAGCCGGAGACCGGCGGCGCAGGCTCGTTCACCGGAACCCAGGTCGCCACCCCCGGCGGGCCGCGGATCGCGTTCTTCCACCCGCCGGGGGGAAGACCCGGCGCGATCGTGACCGTCGTGGGCTCCGGATTCGCAGGAGCGACACCGGGGGACATCCTCTTCGACGATGCACCGGCCGAAGCGTTCCTCTCCTCCCTCGGCGATCGGGTCGTCACGACCGTGCCCGCCGGGGCCACCACGGGCCGGCTCTTCGTCAGCACCCTCCCAGGCACGGCGATCAGCCCGAGGGACTTCCGGGTCGAGGTTTCCCACCCCGTCCCCGTCTCCGGAACCGACATCTTCGTCGGAGCCAGCCAGGAGGGGGTGGCCGCGAGCCCGGACGGCCGGAGGCTCTACATCGCCGCCGGCGACACCGGGGTGGGGTCTCCCTCGGTCGTCATGGTGGACACCGCTTCCCTGCAGAGGATCACCGCGACCCCTCTGACCGCACCGATCCTTCAGGGAATCGCCGTGAGCCCGGACGGCAGGCGGTTGTACACAGGCATGGGTCCCGGAGGGGTGGCTGTGCTCCACGGCGTTTCCGCCGCGCTGCTGGAGGTCCTCCCGATCCCGGCGGGCGACGGGAGCCGCGCCAACCCCCAGGGAATCGCCGTAAGCCCGGACGGCACCCTGCTCTACGTGGCGGACTGCCGGGACGGCGGAGCGGTCACCGTCTGGGACCTTCCGGGCCGCAGAGCCGTGGCGACGATCCCGACCGACCCGGGTGTCTTCCCCACGGGGGTCGCGCCTGCGCCCGCGGGCGACCGGGCCTACGTCGCCCTGGCGTCGGACTCCGGCCCCGGGGAGATCGCCGTGTACGACGTCGGGGCCCGCGCACTCTCCGGGCGCCTGGCCGCCGGGAACCGTCCCCTGGGGGTCACCGTCACCCCCGACGGGGCGAAGTTGGTCGTCGCCCACGCGTCCGACAACTCGATCGTCCTCTTCGACACCGCAAGCGGGAACCCAACCGCCGCGGTGGCGGTCGGCACCCTGCCCTCGGGGGTGGCGGTCAGCCCGGACGGACGCTTCGCCTACGCGGCCAACCGCGGCGGGCAAACCGTCACCGTCGTGGATCTGGAAACCGCCGGGGTGGCGGCGACGGTGCCCGTGCTCTCGGGGCCGGTGGCCGTGGCCCTCAGCCCGGACGGCCTGCGGGCGTACGTCGCCCACCAGGACTTCGGCCTGGCGAGCCAGATCGGAGAGGCCCCGGTGCTCACCATCGCCAAGGGGGGAACGGGAATCGGGACGGTCACGTCCTCCCCCGCCGGCATCGACTGCGGGGCCACCTGCAGCGCGGGCTTCGAGCCCGACACGGCGGTGACCCTGACCGCCTCGCCCTATGGCGGGTCGACGTTTTCCGGATGGGGGGGAGACCCCGACTGCACCGACGGCGTCGTGACGGTCGCGGCGAGCAGGACGTGCGTTGCCACCTTCACGGCCACGACGACCGGCGGAGGCGGCGGGGGGAGCGGAGGAGGCGGTTGCTTCGTGGCGGCGTGCAGCCGCTGACGCCTACGGGGGACAGTCGGCGCACACGGACCGGAACAGGGTCGTGCTCAGGTAGCGGTCCCCTCGGTCGGGGAGCAGCACCACCACCGTGCCCGACGCCATCTCCCCGGCGACCCGCAGGGCCCCGGCGACGGCGGCCCCGCTGGACATGCCCACGAAGAGTCCCTCGCGCAGGGCCAGGACCCGCGCCGTCTCGAAGGCCTCCTCGTCCTGGACCACAATCTTCTCGTCCAGGCGCGCAGGCTCGTAGATCTCCGGGACGATGGCCTCCTGCATGTTCTTGAGGCCCTGGATCGCGTGCCCGACGGGGGGCTCCACGCCGACGATCCGCACCCCCGGCTTCTTCTCCCTGAGGTACCGGCCGGCTCCCATCAGGGTGCCGGTCGTACCCATGCCCGCCACGAAAACGTCCACCTCGCCGTCGGTCTGGCACAGGACCTCCGGCCCCGTGGTCTCGTAGTGGGCGAGGACGTTGGCCGGGTTCGCGTACTGGTTGGGCATGTAGTACCGGTCGGGCTCCGTCTCCAGGATCTGGTGGGCCTTCATGATGGCCCCGTCGGTTCCCTGGCACCCGGCGGAGAGCGTGAGCTCGGCGCCCAGGGCCTCGAGCACCCTCCTCCGCTCCAGGCTCACGCACTCGGGCATGACCAGGCGGATGCGGTAGCCCTTCACCGCGGCGATCATGGCCAGGGCGATCCCCGTGTTCCCCGAGGTGGGCTCCAGGATGACCCGGTCGGGCGAGAGTTCGCCGGACTCCTCGGCCCTGGCGATCATGTAGTGGGCGGGCCGGTCCTTCACCGAGCCCCCGGGGTTGCAGCCCTCGAGCTTCGCGAGGATGCGCACCCGGGGATTCCCGCTCATCCGCGTCAGCTCCGTGACCGGCGTGTTCCCGATGGCGGCCAGAACCCCGGGGTTCTCGTCGCGCCGGATGAACCTCTGGTCGATGCGAAGGGGCTCCATGGACTCATGCCTCCGGCCGAAGCGGCGTCAGATGTAGCACTCCGCCCGCTCCTCCGGAACCAGGAGGACGGGAATGGAGGCGGCCTCCGCCACGCGATGGGAGGCGCTCCCCACCACCAGCTCCTTCACCCCGTGCTTGCCCCGGGTCCCCATGACGATCATCGTGGAGTGGCGGTCGGCGGCGGCCTGCAGGATCTCGTGGGCGATGGATCCGGCGAGCAGATGGGACTCCGCCTCCAGCCCCGCCGCCGAGAGTTCGTCGCAGATCGCTCCGAGCTCGCGGCGGCACTCGGCCTCCTCGCTCCGGGTCTCCTCCTCGGTGTGGCGCCGCAGGTCCCTCTCGGCGATCACGTGCACCACGTCCGCCCGCTTCGCCGCGCCCGCCAGCCGCTTCACGAACCCGGCGGCGTGGGACGCGGTCTCCGAGAAGTCGGTCGCGAAGAGCACCCTGTCGTAGGCGCTGGCCCCGGGGACCTCGCAGGCGGCCTCGGCGGGCGGGTGCTTGCACACGAGCACCGGGATGGCGCTTCGGCGAATCACCCCCATGCTCGTGCCCCCCAGGTAGATGGCGTCGGCCGGGACGTGGCGCTGCCGCCCGGTGATGATCAGGTCCACCTGCTCGTCGCAGCTCACCTCGAGGATCTTCCCTTCCGGGCTGCCGATCTCCACCCGGTGGCGCGCGCCGATCCCCTGCTTCGCGAGCTCCTTCTCCCAGTCCTCGAAGTGGAGCCGCGCCTCCTCGCGCATCTGGTTCGCGAGCTTCTTGTCGAAACCGCGGAACAGGTCGAACCCCACCTCCTCCCGGTCGATCACGAAGAGGAAGACGATCTCCTCCAGCCCGACGCCCCGGAGGGGGTAGAGCCGCTCCACGCAGCCGAAGGAGAGGTCCTCGAACTTGGTCGGGAACAGGATCTTCCGGATGGGTTTCATGGGCGCACCCCTTTCGAGGCCACTTCTAGAGGAAGAACACCGCGGTCACCACGAGGAACGCGGGGATCAGGATGGTGGCCGAGTACTTGAGAATATACCCGAAGAAACTGGGCATTTCGACGCCCGTCTCCTCGGCGATGGACCGCACCATGAAGTTGGGCGCGTTGCCGATGTAGCTGTTCGCCCCCATGAACACGGCCCCGGCAGCGATGGCCTCGAGGTAGATCTCGTTGTTCGCGATCAGGGCGTGGATGGCGTCGCGCTCGGCCACGCCCGGGCTGAAGTTGCCGAGCGCGGTGTTGAGGAACACGAGATAGGTGGGCGCGTTGTCGAGAAAGCTCGAGAGCAGGCCCGTCACCCAGAAGTAGTGGAGGGGCTCCTTGACTGCCCGGATGATGAACGCCAGGTGGCCCTGCGTGCCAGCCTTCAGGATGTCGAGCACCGGGATCATGGTCACGAAGATCCCGGCGAAGAGGTAGGCCACCTCCTGGATGGGGAACCAGGTGAACTCGTGTCGCTCACGGATCGACCGCCGCGTGGTCTGCAGCGAGAGAACGCCCATCAGGATCAGGAGGCCGTCCCTCAGGAGGTCGGCCACGGGCCGGTGCACCCCCAGGATGAGCACCTCTCCGATGTGCAGCAACCCGCTCATCAGCACCGACGCGACGATGCCCCCGAGGAAGACGAGGATGTGGAGCCCCTCGATCTTGAGCTTCGAACCGTCGGACTCGGGCGGTCTTCCTTCCTCGCGGCGGTGGAAATAGGTGTCGATGCCGAAGAACAGGGCCAGCAGGAGCAGGGAGACCAGGAGCATGGGCTTGAGGAGCTTCATGGTCCAGAAGAACGGCACGCCGTGGAGGAAGCCCAGGAAGAGCGGGGGATCGCCCAGGGGCGTCAGGGAGCCGCCGATGTTGCACACGAGGAAGATGAAGAACACCACCTGGTAGGTGCGCCTCTTCCGCCAGGCGTTGGCCCGCAGGAAGGGCCGGATCAGCAGCATGGCCGCCCCGGTGGTCCCCACCCAGGAGGCGATCACCGTGCCGAACAGGAGCAGCCCGGTGTTCACCAGCGGGGAGCCCGCGAAGCTGCCGCTCACCAGGATGCCCCCGGCCACCGTGTAGAGCGCCCAGAGCAGGATGATGAAGGGCACGTAGTCGGCCAGGTAGATGTGGATGATCTCCAGCATCGCCTCGCCGCCGTACATCAGCAGGAAGGGGACGGCCAGGGAGAGCCCCCAGAAGGCCGAGATCTTGCCGAAGTGGTGGTGCCAGAACCGCGGCGCCAGCAGCGGGAACAGGGCGATGGAGAGCAGGATGCCGACGAAGGGGATCCCGAGGTAGAGGGGCAGCACCGCCCCGAGTCCTCCCCCGTGCTCGCCGCCGCCCCCGGACGCCAGGGCGGCGGCCGGGCCCAGGACGAGGGCGGCCAGGGCCAACGCCGAAACCTGCGGGACACGTCGACTCATGACTCCTCCTCCGTCGATGCGCGCGGGGAGCGGCCCCGCCTCAGAACAGGGCGTCGACAAACGCCCGGGCGTCGAAGGGCCGCAGGTCCTCAACGCCCTCGCCGATCCCGATGTACTTCACGGGGATGCCCAGTTCGTGGCAGATGGCCACGATCACGCCGCCCTTGGCGGTCCCGTCGAGCTTCGTCAGGGCGATGGAGTCCACCCCGGTGGCGTCGCGAAACGTCCGCGCCTGGCTGACCGCGTTCTGGCCGGTGGTGGCGTCGAGCACCAGGAGCACCTCGTGGGGAGCGCCCGGCAGCGCCTTGTCCAGGACCCGGCGGACCTTCTTCAGTTCCTCCATGAGGTTGGCCTTCGTGTGCAGCCGGCCGGCCGGGTCCACGATGACCAGATCGGCCCGCCGCGCGCGGGCCGCCTCCACCGCGTCGAACGCCACGGCGGCGGGGTCCGAGCCGTGCTGGTGCCGGATCACGGTCGCCCCCACCCGCTCGCCCCAGATCCCCAGCTGCTCGATCGCAGCGGCCCGGAAGGTGTCCGCGGCGGCGAGGACCACCTTGTGGCCCCTCGCCCGGAACTGGGCGGCGATCTTCCCTATGGTGGTGGTCTTCCCGACACCGTTGACCCCCACCACCATGAGGACGTGGGGGCGGTCGGGTCCGAGCTCCAGGTGCCCCTCGTCCGCGACCAGGATGTCCCGGATCGCCTCCCTCAGGTGCTCGCGCAGGGCCTCCGGGCTCGTCAGTTCCTTCCGGCTCACGCGCTCCTGGATCTCGCCGATCAGGGCCTCCACCGTGTGGACCCCGAGGTCCGCGGTGATGAGCACCTCCTCGAGCGCCTCCAGGGTCTCGGCGTCGATCTCCTTCCGTCCGAAAAGGGCCCGGTCCACCTTCCGGACGAACCCCTCCCGGGTCTTCGACAATCCCGACCGCAGACGCGCGAACAGGCCCCCCCGGGGCGAGGATTCGGGCTCCTGGACTCCGAGGGCGGCCTCGGCGTCGGCTTCCCGGCCCGCGGGTTCCCCGGCGGGCTCCGCCGGCGACTCGGCCGGCACCGGGGGTTCCGCCTCGGGGGCCGCCGGCTGCTCGTCCCCCGAGCCCGGCTCCGCCCCGGGGGCCGGCTCGGGTGCCTCCTCCGCCTTTCCCTTCCGGAACAGGCGACCGAAGAACCCCTTCGCCCTGGCCTTTTCCTCCGAGGTCTTCTCCTCCGACACCGACGGTTTCCTCCCCGGGAGTATCCGGCTCACCGGTCCAGCAGTTGCGCCCAGAACCCGGGGTAGGACACCGACGCGGCCTCGGCGCCGTCCACCGCAGCCCCCCCCGGGATCGCCAGGGACAGGACCCCCATCGCCATGGCGAGGCGGTGGTCGTCGTGGCTCTCGAAAACCGCCGGCCGCAAGGGGGCCCCGCCCGTCACCCGCAACCCGTCGGGCAGGGTCTCCACCGGCACCCCGGCCTTGCGCAGCTCCCCGGCCACGGCCTCGATCCGGTCCGACTCCTTGTGGCGCAGCTCCTCGGCACCCCGGATCCAGGTCTCCCCCCGGGCCGCCGCGGCCACGGCGGCGAGCACCGGGAACTCGTCGATAGCGCTCGGGACCTCCGCCGGGGACACCTCCACGCCCTCCAGCGGGCCGTGCTCGACCACGACGTCACCCACCGGCTCGCCGCACGCCTCGCCCGTCTCCTCCAGGGAGACCGGCGCCCCCATCCTGCGGAGGATCCGGTAGAACCCCGTGCGCGTGGGGTTGAGGCTCACGCCTCGGATCCGAACCCGAGACCCCGGCACCAGCAGCGCCGCCGCCGCCCAGAAGGCCGCCGAGGACGGGTCGCCGGGCACCGCCAGGTCCAGGGCCTTCAGCCGCGCCGGCCCCCGCACCCCCACCCCGAGCCCGTCGCGCACCACCTCGGCCCCCATGGCGGCGAGCATCCGCTCCGTGTGGTCGCGGGAGAGCTCGGGCTCCCTCACCCAGGTCACGCCCCGGGCGTGCAGCCCCGCCAGCAGGATCGCGCTCTTCACCTGGGCGCTCGCCACGGGAAGATCCCACTCCAGGGCGCGGAGGCTTCCCCCGCGGAGCACCAGGGGCGCGCGGGTGTCCTCCGCGCGTCCGAGCGCCAACGCCCCCATCTCCCGGAGGGGATCGAGGATCCGGGCCATGGGCCTGCGGCGCAGCGACGCGTCCCCCGTGAGGACCGAGAGGAAGCCGTGCCCGGCCAGGACCCCGGCGAGCAGCCGCATGGTGGTGCCGGAGTTCGCGCAGTCGATCACCGCCTCCGGCTCCCGGAACCCTCCCAGGCCCCGGCCCGCGACCACCACCGTCCCCCCCTCGTCGCGGACCTCCACCCCCAGCGACTCCACGGCGCGCCGGGTGGCGGCCACGTCCAGCCCCTCCTGCAGCCCTCGAATGCGGGCTTCCCCTTCCGCCAGGGCCGAGAACAGCAGCGCGCGGTGGGAGAGCGACTTGTCGCCCGGCACGGCCAGGTCCCGCACCAGCGGCCCGGAGGCGGCCACCCTCAGCGGTGCCACGGGTTCCTTCCCTCGGAGGCGGCGCGCAGGAAGAACCGGTCCAGCGCCTCCTCGTCGCCGGCCTCCACCGCGATCCGCAGCTCGGCCAGGCGCTCGGAGAACGCATCGACCGCGCCGAGCAGCGCGGCCCGGTTCTCCAGGAACACGTCCTTCCACACCGCCGCCGGGCTCGCGGTGACCCGGGTGAAGTCCCGCAGCGACGTGCCCCCCAGGGACGCCTGGTGCGGCTCCAGCTCCGACGACACCGCGGCCACGAGGCTGTAGGCCAGGGCGTGGGGCAGGTGGCTCACGTAGGCGAAGACCCGGTCGTGGACGTCCGGGGCGATGCAGACCACCTCGGAGCCGAGGTCGCGCCACAGGGCGCTCACCAGCTCCAGCGCCTCGGAGGGCGTGTCGGGCTCCGGCGTCAGGACGCAGGTGCGCCCCTCGAAGAGCCCCGGCACCGCGCCCTCGATGCCTCCCCGCTCGGTTCCCGCCACCGGGTGCCCCCCGACGAAGGCCACGCCCTCGGGGAGGCACTCCCGCGCGCCGGCGAGCACCGACACCTTGGCGCTCCCGACGTCGGTCACCACCTGCCCGGGCCGCAGGTGGGGGGCCAGTTGGCACAGGAGCGAGCGGATGGCCCGGACCGGCGCGGCCAGGATCACCAGATCCGCGCCCGCCACCGCCTCCGCGGCCTCGGCGTACCCCTCGTCGAGGAAGCCCCTCTGCCGGGCCAGGTCCACCGAGCCCTGGCGGCGGTCGGTACCCGCCACGACCCAGCGCGTCCTTCGGGCCTTCAGGGAGGCCGCGATGCTCCCTCCGATGAGACCGAGGCCCACCAGCGTCACCGTCCGCCGCGGGGTCACGGTGCACCCACTTCCCGACCCACCGCCCTCGCCACGGCGGCGAGCTCCGCCACGAGCCGGCTGAAGCGCTCGGGCTTGAGGCTCTGGTTGCCGTCGCACAGGGCGGCTTCGGGTGAGGCGTGCACCTCGATCATCAGGCCGTCGGCGCCCGCCGCGAGGGCCGCCTTCGCCAGGGGGGCCACCAGTTCGTAGCGCCCCGCCGCGTGGCTGGGGTCCACGATCACCGGCAGGTGCGTCTGTCCCTTCAGCACCGGCACGGCGGAGAGGTCCAGGGTGCTCCGGGTGGCCGTCTCGAACGTCCGGATGCCCCTCTCGCAGAGGACGATGCGGCTGTTTCCCTGGGCGGCGACGTACTCCGCGCTCATCAGGCACTCGGTGAGGGTGGCGGACATCCCCCGCTTGATCAAGACCGGCTTCTCCAGGTTCCCCACCTCCTTGAGCAGGCGGAAGTTCTGCATGTTGCGGGCGCCGATCTGCACCACGTCCGCGTAGCGCGCGACGAGCAGCGTGTCCCGCGGGTCCATCAGCTCCGTCACCACCGGCAGGCCCGTCTGCTCCCGGGCCTCGGCCAGCAACTCCAGCCCCTTCTCGCCGAGCCCCTGGAAGGCGTAGGGGCTCGTGCGTGGCTTGTACGCCCCGCCGCGCAGCATCGTGGCGCCGGCCTCCTTGATCGCCTGCGCCGTCTCGAGCAGCGTCGTGCGGTTCTCGATCGAGCAGGGGCCGGCGATGATCTGCACCGCGGGCCCCCCCAGGCGCACGCCCCGGACCTCGACGACGCTGTCCTCCGCCCGGAACTCGCGGCTCACGAGCTTGTACGGCTTGAGGATGGGGATCACCCGCTCCACCCCCGGCATCGACTCCAGCGGCAGCTCCCGGAGGGCGTCCTCGTCGCCGATCGCTCCGAGGATGGTCCGCTTCTGCCCTTCGGACTCGTGGACCGACAGGCCGAGGGCGCGGAGCGTCTGGACGAGCTGCCGCCGGTCTTCCTCCCGGTGGTCGGGCCGCAGGACGATGATCATCCGAGACCTCCCCGCACCGCGAGCACCCGGTCGAAGGCCTCCTCGAAAACGTCCAACTCCTCGGGCAGCCCCACCGTGACGCGGACCCACTCGGGCATGCCGAAGCTCCGCGCGGAGCGCACGATCACCCCGTGGTCGAGCAGGGCCTCGAACCAGCCGTCTCCGTCCCCCACCCGGGCCAGCACGAAGTTGGCCTCGCTGGGCACCGCCTCCGCCCCGCGGCCTGCGAGGAAGCGGGTCAGGCGGTCCCTTCCCAGCCGGTTCACCTCCCGGGAGCGGCTCACGTGCTCCTCGTCGCCCAAGGCGGCGGTCGCCGCGCCCTGGGCTGGCCCGTTGGCGTTGAAGGGCAGCCGGAGCCGGTTCATGAAGTCCACGAGGCGGCGCGGCGCGATCCCGTACCCGATCCGCAGCGCGGCCAGGCCGTAGGCCTTGGAGAAGGTCCTGGCGCAGACCAGCAGCCGGTCCTCGTCCAGGTACTCCCGCCCCACGGGGAAGTCCGGGGCCTCCGCGTACTCGGCGTAGGCCTCGTCGAGCAGGATGCCCACGTGGGGCGGCGTGTCGTCGAGAAACCGCTCCCACTCCCGGCGGCGGAAGATGGTGCCGGTGGGGTTGTTCGGGTTGCCCAGGATCACGAGCGCCGTGTCCCCGTCCACGGCACGGCGGATCCCCTCCAGGTCCACCGAGTGCTCCCGCAGCGGAACCCGCCGCACCACTCCCCCCTGCGCGCGCGCCGTGATCTCGTACATGCCGAAGGAAGGGCTCGCCACCACCACGGCCCGGCCGGGGCGCACCAGGAGCCGGACGATCATCTCGATGACCTCCGACGAGCCGTTGCCGAGCACGAGGTTGTCCCGCGAAACGTTCCACCGACGCGCCAGGGCCTCCTTGAGCTCGAAGCCGTACCCGTCGGGGTAGCGGTTGAGGCGCCCGGCCTCCCGCTCCAGCGCGGCCAGGGCGGCCGGGCTCGGCCCCACGGGGTTCTCGTTGCTCGCCAGCTTGACGATGCGCGCGAGCCCACGCTCCCGCCGGAGCTCGTCGATGGGCTTCCCGGGGACGTAAGGCTTGAGGTCCAGGATCTGCGGGCTCACGACCTGGCGGAAAAGGCCGCCGTGCCGGACGTCGGTCTGGGGATTCATGGGCTCCCGAGGCAGAGTGGGCGCGCCGGGCGTTGCCGGGCGGGCGAATTGCTTTCTATATCCCGAACCGCCCGCGGGAGTCCAGCCGCACGGCGCCTTCGCCGGGGCACACCGCCCGCCCCGCCCGCTCAACTTTCCGACCGGGGGGCGGACGAGGACCTCCGGCGGACCGTGTCGGGAGCCCGGGAAGCCCGGCGCGGACGGGAACGGCGCATGGGAGGGCGTGGTCATGACCGATGCCGGCGGCCCAAGCGAGCGTGTCACAACTACTGGCGCGCCAATTGCGGCGAAACTGGGCACTGGCTGTTCCGTGCCTGCCTCGGGCCATCTGTGTCCAAGAACGCATTCGGGGAACGACCTGAGATGTTGGATTGAAGCGGGAGAACGGCTACTGGGATGCCCCGGCAACGTCGACCACGAAGAAAGCCCTCCACCGCGGGTATGGTGCGAGCCGCGACGCAACACACCGTGACCTCCTGTCGTCTCCGCCGTGGTTGACGTGGTCCGAATCCGCACCGGCGAGTGCAGGGAGACCGCCCCGTGGACTGCCGGATCTCTTCCCTCAACCCAGACGTTTCCGGCCTTCACAATTCCGAAGACCAAGCGGCGTCAATGCGACATATATGTGGCAGTATTGTTCAGATGCTACACATATGTTTCTTTCCCGGGGCTGCGCGGCGCGGCGCTCGGCGGTTTTCGGGCCCTTTCGCGGTTCGCCTGCCTGGCACGGATCTTGATCAAGGGGGCGGCAGTGACGAACCCCGAAACCTCACTCGCACGGACAAGGAGATTCGTTCCCATGACCAACTCACGCCCCATCGGCCGCTTGACGACGAAGAGTATCGCCGGGTGGATTCTTCCCACCGCTGCCTTGGCCTTGCTGGCAACCAGCGCCTCCGCAGAAGAGGCTGCCACCAGCGCCGACACCGTGATGTACGGTCTGAACAACCTCTACCTGCTCGTCTCGGCCGCCCTGGTCTTCTGGATGCACGCCGGGTTCGCGTGTCTGGAGTCCGGCCTGGGCCAAGCCAAGAATACGGTGAACATCTTGGCCAAGAACGTGGCCGTGGTGGCCTTGTCCGGCATCTCGTACTTCATCGTCGGGTTCAACCTGATGTACCCGGGCGAGTTCAACGGTTTCCTCGGCTTTAGCGGCTTCGGAATCGCGTCGGCTACCGATGCAGGGTACGCGGACGGCGGCTACACCCTGTTTACGGACTTCATCTTCCAGGCCGTGTTCGCCGCGACGGCGGCGACGATCATCTCGGGTGCCGTCGCCGAGCGGATCAAGTTTCACGCGTTCTTGATCGCCGCTATGTTGTTCGTCACCTTCGTATACCCAATCGCCGGATCCTGGAAGTGGGGCGGTGGCTTCCTCGACGCCATGGGCTTCTACGACTTCGCAGGGTCCACCCTAGTCCACTCCGTTGGCGGCTGGGCGGCTCTGACCGGCGCGATCTTCCTGGGTCCCCGGAAGGGGAAGTACACGTCGAGCGGCATCAAACCGATCGTCGGCCACAGCATTCCGTTGGCGGCGCTGGGCGTGTTCATCCTGTTCCTGGGGTGGTTCGGCTTCAACGGTGGGTCGGTCCTGGCAATGGACTCTGAAGCCGTGTCCCGGGTCTGGGTGACGACGTTCCTCGCCGGTTGCGCCGGCGGCGTGTCTGCCCTCGTGGTGGCCTGGGCCGTTCTGAAGAAGCCTGACATCACCATGATCCTCAACGGCATGCTGGCCGGGCTGGTGGGCATCACGGCCGGTGCCGACGTGATCATGCCCTGGAACTCCATCCTGGTGGGTCTGATTGCGGGGGGGCTCGTCGTCTTGGCGGTGGTCTTCATTGATCAGAAGCTGAAGATCGACGACCCGGTAGGGGCAGTCTCGGTCCACCTCGTTTGCGGCATCTGGGGCACCCTGGCCGTTGGTCTGTTCTCGGTGAACCCGGAACACAGCCTCATCAACCAACTGATCGGTGTTGCCGCGATCGGCGCGTTCACCCTGGCGACGAGCTGCGTGATCTGGGTGGCCCTCAAGGCGACGATCGGCATCCGGGTATCGGAGGAGGAAGAAGTGAACGGCCTCGACGGGGAAGAACACGGCATGGAAGCCTACCCTGAGTTCAAGGCGACCACCGGGGTTCTCTGATCCCAGAATCGTGGCCGGCACGCGCTAGAGAGGGCCGTCCCAGCCGGACGGACGCCGCCACCCGGAGACGCGTGGGATGCGGGGGGCGGTCGGCAGGATCGCCGGGCCCTGACGGGCGCTCCCTGCGCCGGGTTCAGGAATCCGCGGGAAACCCGACGCCCGCGGCTTCCAGCTGCTCCAGGACTCGATCCAGCTCGTCGGAAAGCTGGCTCACGAAGGGCGGGGCGGAGGCGAGGTCCGCGTGGCGGCCGCAGGTCTCCAGGCACTCGGCCAGCCGGGCCGCCTCCCGGGCCCGGAAGATCATGAGGGACCCGCGCAGCCGGTGGGCGGCGGCGGCGACGGCGGAGGCGTCCTGCGCCAGGACGCCCTCCCGGATCTTCGCGAACTGCTCCGGGGCGTCCGCGCGGAACCGGTCGAGGATCGCGTGCACGGTCTTCCGGTTCCCGGCCAGCGACGCGAGGAGCGTATCCAGTTCCGCCGCCGGGGGCCCTCGGTAGCCCGTCCACTCGGAGACCTTCTCTCGGAGCACGTCCGGGGAGATCGGCTTGGTGAGGTAGTCGTCCATGCCGGCGTCCAGGCACCTCTGCCGGTCGCCCTCCAGGGCGTAGGCGGTGAGGCCCACGATCGGCACCCGGCAACCCGCTTCCCGCAGGCGCCGGGTCGCTTCCAACCCGTCCATGTCCGGCATCTGGACGTCCATGAGGATCAGGTCGAACGATCCGCTCTCGACCGCCCCCAAGGCCGCCCGGCCCTCGGGCGCGCAGGAGACCTCGGCGCCCTGACGCCGGAGAAGCTCCTCCACCACGTGTCGGTTCACCGCGTTGTCCTCGACGACCAGCACGCGGAGGCTTTCGCCGGCGGGCTTCTTCGCCCCGGCCCCGGGCAGGCCGGAGGCGCCCCCCCTCCCCTCGGGCCCCAGGGTTGAACCGGCCGCAGCCGCCGCGGGCGCGGACCCGTCCCCCACCTGCAGTGCCACCTCCAGAAAGAAGGTGCTCCCCCGACCCACCTCGCTCTCCACCCACAGGCGGCCGCCCATCTGCTCCGCGAGGCGCTTCGAGATGGACAGCCCGAGCCCCGTGCCCCCGGGGCGCGGCCCGGACGCGGCAGAGACCTGGGAGAACACCTCGAAGATCCTGTTTCGGTCGCCAGGTGCTATTCCGACGCCCGTGTCCCGCACCGAGAATCGGAGCCGCCGAGAGCCCTCGGGACCTCCGGCGGGCGCTGGCTCCACGCGGATGGCGACCTCCCCCCGGTCGGTGAACTTCACGGCGTTGCCCGCCAGGTTCAGGAGGATCTGCCGCAGCCTCCCCGGGTCTCCCCACAGGACGGGCGGGATGTCCGGGTCCACCCAGGCACCGAGGCTCAGCCCCTTGGCCTCGGCCTCGACCTCCAGCACCTGCGCCACCTGCTCGACGAGCCGGAAGACGTCGAACTCCGCGCGGGAGAGCTCGATCCGGCCCGCCTCGACCTTCGAGAGGTCCAGCACGTCGTTGATGATCGTCAGCAGGGCCCCGGCCGAGCTCTTGATCATTCCGACGTAGCCGCGCTCCCGCCCCGCGATGCCGGAGCCGAGGAGAAGGTCCGCCATCCCCAGGATGCCGTTCATCGGCGTGCGGATCTCGTGGCTCATGTTGGCGAGGAACTCGCTCTTGGCCCGGGAGGCGGCCTCCGCCTCCTCCTTGGCGGCGGCCAGTTCCTCCTTCTGGCGCCGGTACGTCCGGGCGGCGTCGCGGCTCGACAGGAA
>CAZGRT010000002.1:0-4858 GCA_964528225.1 uncultured Thermodesulfobacteriota bacterium
ACCTCCCGGTAGGTCCCCTGGCGCTTCACCATCATGCAGGGACGGTCCTTCCAGCGATCGTGACGGCTGCGTATCATACGAGCGATGGTCATGGGCCCCTCCTGAATGAGTGCTCATTCGGGTGGAGGGTAGAGGGCGCGACCGGGGCTGTCAAGGGAGAAATAAACGTTGTTTTGTTGTCCGGAAGACCGGCGAGGGCGGCCTGGAGGGGAGGGGCCGGGGGCGGCGCTGCGGGTGGCGTACGTGGAGGGATACTGGGGAGGCAGCCACCGGGCGGCGGCCGAGGGCTGGGCAGCCTCGAGCCGGCACGACGTCCGCCTCCATCACCTGCCGGCACGCTTCTGGACGTGGCGGATGCGGGGCGCGGCCTTCGAGTTCGCGCGCAGGCTCGGGCCCCGGGTGGCCGAGATCGACGTGATCTTCGCGACCAGCGTGCTCGACCTGGCGCACCTGTTGGCGTTCCTCCCCCGCCGCGTCCCCTCGGTGCTCTACTTCCACGAGAATCAGGCGTCGTTTCCCGCCCGCCCGGGGGAGCGCCCGGCGGACAGGGACCTGTCCTACGCCTTCGTCGACCTGGCCGGCGCCCTGGCCGCGGACGCGGTGGCGTTCAACTCCGAGTACCAGCGGGGGAGCTTCCTCTCGGCGGTGGGCGATCTGGTGGGCCGCATGCCGGACGCGCGGCCCGCGAAGGTCGTGGAGGCCGTGCGCCGCAAGTGCCGGGTGCTGCCCCTCGGGGTCTCGCTCGCCGACATCCCCGGCCGGCCCCCGCCGGACGGGGGCTCCCCCGTCGTCCTCTGGAACCACAGGTGGGAGTACGACAAGGCGCCGGAGGTGTTCTTCCGCGTCCTCTCGCGGCTGGCCGCGCGGGGCGTCGCCTTCCGCGTCGTGGTTCTCGGACAGTCCTTCTCCCGTACCCCGGCGGAGTTCGAGCGCGCCCGCGCCGAACTGGGGGAGCGGGTGGTCCGGTGGGGGTTCGCGGCGCGCCGGGAGGACTACGCGGCCTGCCTGGCCCGGGCCGACGTGGTGGTGAGCACCGCGATCCAGGAGAACTTCGGCCTCAGCGTGGTCGAGGCTGCCTACGCGGGCGCCCACCCCCTGGTGCCCCGGCGCCTCGCCTACCCGGAAGTGCTCCCCCCCGAGCTTCACCCCGCGTGCCTCTACGAGGACGAGGCCGACCTCGAGACGAGGCTGGAGGCCCTGCTCGCGGGCCCTGGGAACCGCGTGGCGCCGCATCGGCTGCGGTCGCTCTTCCGGGCGTGCGACTGGGGGGTGCGGGCCGGAGACTTCGACGAGGTGGTGTCTCAGGTTCCTGGGAGGGCCGAGATGTGGTATACATGAGACCCCCGGAAAGTTCCCGAAGGCGGTTACGACCGGGGTCCTGGCTCCTGCTCCTCCTGGCGGTCGCCCTGATTGTGGGGATGGGTTTGACCCTCTGGGCCGGGTGGTCGGGGCGGATGCGGTCCCGCCACGGAGTGTCGCGGGCGGTGCCGGGCCGGAGCCTACCGGTCGGGAAGGCCGACGGCGTGCAGTCGGTAGGCCCTCCCCCCCAAACCCAGGGATTCGGCGTGGCGCAGTTGCGTGGTCCAGTCGATCTTCGGGTAGACCCCGCGGAACTTGTCCTCGCCGGGCAGGAGGTTTGACGCCAGGGCGGTTCCCTCCATGCCCCGCTCGGCATTGACCAGGTCGGCCGAGGCCGCGTCCAGGGCGACCGGATCCGTGGAGGAGAGGAACCCCAGGTCGCGGACGATGGGAGCGTCCGAGTGGCCGTAGCAGTCGCAGGCGGGGCTGACCTGGGTGACAAAGTTCAGGAAGACGCTCTTGTCCTGCTTCCCGGACAGGGCGGCGAAGGCGTATTCGGCCATCTTTTGCTGCATGACGTCGGGCCCCGCGTTCCACTGGATCTGGATCGCGCCTTGGGGGCAGGTGAGAATGCACTCCCCGCAGCCGACGCAGCGCTCGGAGTCGATGAGGGCGACCTCGCCGACGGAGATGGCTTCTTGCGCGCACCAGCGCACGCACTCGCCGCAGGCGATGCAGAGCTTTTTCTTCACCTTGGGTGCGACGGTGGAATGCTGCGCCAGCTTGCCCTCGCGGGCCGCGCAGCCCATGCCGAGGTTCTTGAGGGTGCCGCCGAAGCCGGACAGTTCGTGGCACTTGAAGTGGGCCAGGCTTACCAGGGCGTCCGCATGGGCGATCTCGGCGGCGATGCGGGCCTGCTGGAAGTGCTTGCCGGCGACGGGCACCGCCACCGAGGTGCTGCCGCGGAGCCCGTCGGCAATCACGAGCGGGGCGCCCACCACGGCGTAGTCGAAGCCGTTTCGGATGGCGTTTTCCAGGTGGCTGACCGCCTCGCCGCGGCTGCCCACGTAGAGGGTGTTGGCGTCGGTGAGGAAGGGGCGGGCCCCGAGCTCCTTGAGGACCTCGACGACGCGACGCACGAAGACCGGGCGGATGAACGAGGTGTTGCCGCGCTCGCCGAAGTGGAGCTTGACGGCGACGAGGTCGCCCTTCTTCACCCGGTCGGCGACGCCGGCGCTGCGCAGCACGAGTTCGACCTTGTCGAGCAGGTTCTGCCGGGGCGTGCTGCGCAGGTGGGCGAAATAGACGTCGGACGGTGCCATGGCGTTCCTCCGGGTGCGCTGGGTGCGGACGCCGCGGAATCTAGCACAGCGGCTCGCGCGAACCAACCGACCTGCCGGTGGTTTTCCCGCAGTCGTTCCCCTCGGGGCGACAGGCTTGGAGGAAGGAGGATCCGGTGACGTTTCAGATTGGCGAAAAGGCTGTCTATCCGGCCCACGGAGTGGGTGAGATCACCGCCATCGAGACCCGCGACATCATGGGCAACCCGATGGAGGTGTACGTGATGAAGATCCTGGACCGGGAGATGACGATCATCATCCCCGTCGGGAAGTCCAAGGAGGTCGGCCTGCGCCAGGTGATGGGCACCGACGAGGTGGACGCGGTCTTCCAGGTGCTGCGGCAGCGGCGCCGGGTCAACGACAGCCAGACCTGGAACCGCCGCTTCCGCGAGTACAGCGACAAGATCCGGACCGGGTCCGCCGTGGAGATCGCCAAGGTCCTCCGGGACCTCTATCTCCTGCGGGCCGGCAAGAGCCTCTCCTACGGGGAGAAGCGCATGCTCAACACCGCCATGGAGCTGTTGACCCAGGAGATCGCCGTGGCCCGCGGACAGGTGGCCAGCCAGGCGGAGGAGCAGATCCTCTCCGCCTTCGGCGACGTGGGCTACGGGGAGGCCTGAACCTTGGGCCGAGGTGGCCTCCGCACGCTGGTCTTCGCCGCTTGCCTCCTGGCCGGGGCCCTCGCAGGCCCCGGTTTCACGTCCGGGGGGCAAGGGGTCCTCACAGGCATGGCCTTCGCCACGCTCGCGTTCCTCGCCGCGTACGGCGTGGAGCGAGCCGTGCAGCGCTCGCCGGCCCATCTGGTCCTCGGGGGCGGGGTCGGCTCCTTCGTGGGGCTCCTCGGGGCCTACTGGGCGCGGCAGACCCTGGGGGTCGAGGGAGTGCCCGTGGCCGCGGCAGCCGGCCTGGCGCTGCTGCTCGTGTACGTGGGCGCCCTGATGGGCGTGAAGGGGGTCCGGGCGCTGCGCCTCGCGGCGACGAGGACCGGGGTGGCTGCGTCGGTCAGCCCGAAGATCCTCGACACCTCGGCCATCATCGACGGGCGCATCGCGGACATGTTCGAGCTGGGCTTCATCGGGGGGCCGGTGGTGGTCCCGCAGTTCGTCCTCAACGAGGTCCAGGGGATCGCCGACAGCACCGATCCGCTCAAGCGGTCGCGCGGCCGCCGCGGGCTGGGAATCCTCGAGCGGCTCCAGGGCCTGGAGGGGGTGGAGGTCCGCATCACGGACCAGGACTTCCCGCGGGTGAAGGAGGTGGACGGGAAGATCGTGGCCCTGGGGAAGTCCATCGGAGCCACGGTGGTGACCAACGACTTCAACCTCTCCAAGGTCGCGGAACTCCAGGGCGTTCGGACGCTCAACGTCAACGAGTTGGCGCAGGCCCTGCGGCCGGTCTTCCTCCCGGGGGAGGAAATCCGCGTGACCCTGCAGAAGGAGGGCAAGGAGCCCGGCCAGGGGGTGGGGTACCTCGAGGACGGCACCATGGTCGTGGTGGAGGACGGGGCGGACAAGCTCGGCAAGTCGGTCCGCGGTATCGTCACGTCGGTGCTCCAGACCACGGCGGGGCGGATGATCTTCGCGAGCACCCAGGGCGAGAAGGGCGAGCTGGTGCACCAGGAGAAGCGCCGGGTGTGGAGGCGTCGGGCGTGAGCCCGTGGGCCGTGGTCGCCGCGGGCGGTTCCGGCCGTCGCCTCGGGGGGGAGGTGCCCAAACAGTTCCTGCCCCTTGCAGGGAAGCCACTTCTGGCCTGGGCCGTGGGTGGACTGGCGGCCTGGCCCGACATGGAGGGCGTGGTGGTGGTGGCGCCCGAGGGCCAGGTGGAGAGGACCCGCGACCTTCTGGAATCCGCCGGTGTCCCGAAGCTGCTCCGGGTGGTGCCGGGAGGGGCGGAACGCCAGGACTCCGTGGGGCGCGGCCTCGACGCCCTCGACGAGGCCGGGGCCGAGGATCTCGTCTTCGTCCACGACGGCGCGCGGCCGTTTCCACCGACGGAGCGGTTCGGCCTTCTCGCCGCGGCCGCCCGCCCGGATGGGGCCCTCCTCGCCATGCCGTGTGCGGAAACGCTCAAACGGGAGCGCGGCGGCGCGAGCGCCGCGACGGTGGACCGCAGCGGGCTCTGGCAGGCCCAGACTCCCCAGGTCTTTCCCCTCGGGCTGCTGCGGGAGGCCCTGGCAAGGGCTCGGGAGCAGGGGAACCGGGGCACCGACGAGGCGAGCCTGG
>CAZGRT010000003.1:0-11023 GCA_964528225.1 uncultured Thermodesulfobacteriota bacterium
CCCCGGCGCCGCTAACGACTTCACCCGTCGGTCGCGCTGCCAACCTCCCCCGACGCGAGATGGCGACGAAGAGGGAATGACCTGCCCCGGATGAGGCCGCCGCAGGGCGGCCTCACGGCTTCCCCGTCCCCGACGCCGTCCACTCCGAGCCCACTCGTGGCCGACCCGGCCCCAGGAAGCATTTCGGATTCTCACGAAGCACTCGGGCCTCCACGTCGTCCGGGAGGGAGAGTTCGCGGACCATCGCCAGGTACTCCGACACGGTCTCGAGGCGGTAGAGAAAGGCGTCCGAACCGAAGCAGACGCGATCCGGGTAGCGGCAGATGAAGTCCCGGTACCCGCCCGGGTCGCGTCGGACATGGGGCAACATGGAGGCCAGGTCGGTGAAGACGTTGCCGTGGCGTTCCAGGACGTCGCCCAGGGCACGGCGGCTGATGCCGAAGTGCGGGAAGTCGAAGCGCACGTGCGGGAAGTCCTCGAGCATCGCCCGCACCACGTCGCCGTGTCTTCGCACATCGACGTGGTAGATCACCGGCAGGTCGTGGGCCTCGGCGAAGCCGAAGATCTCCCATTCCCTGCGCAGGTACTCGTCGCGCGTCACGCCGAAGGTCTCCGGCACGCTCGCCACGCCCAGGTCGTTGGGCCGCTCCGCGAGATGGATCCCCTTGAGCCCTCGAAACCCGTCTGTCACGTGGCCCCGGAGGAGCGCCGGCACGTCTCCCCACAGGTGGCGCGTATCCACGAAGGGCACGATCTCCGGCTCGTGCTCTCGGGCGAAGGAGAGCAGGTCCCCCGTCTCGTCCAGGTTCGCATCGCCACGATGCTCCACCCAGTCCGGGACTAGGCTCCAGGCGGCCTCACGGTCGAGGTGCCGGTTGACCAGCCCGAGCACCCCCAGGCACCCGACTCCCTGGGCGCGAAGGGACGCAATGCCGCTGGCCACCGTTTCCCGGTCGCCGCGCCCCGCGAAGCAGTGGGTGTGGACGTCGATGATCAGAGCGGAATCCTAAAGAGGGAGGCTGGTGCCCGGGGCGGGGCTCGAACCCGCACGGCCTAACGGCCAAGGGATTTTAAGTCCCTTGTGTCTGCCAGTTCCACCACCCGGGCACGCTGTGGTCTCGAATGCCTCGGCGACCGGCGAGCCCCCGAATCCTGGTCCTCGGGCTTGCGGTCCGCGCCTCGGAGGATACCCCGGGCCGAGGCCTTGGCGCAGGGGAAAACGGTCGTCGGTCGCCTCGGGTGGCGGCTTCCAGTTGGAGCGATCTGCCCGGGAGGTACGCTCCCGGCCGGACGTCGATGCCTCTGTGGTTTCCCCGCCTTCAGCCCCCCGCCCCCTCCGGGGGAACCGATTCCGGAGCTTGCGGCCTCGTGGGGAGGCTCACGAGATAGGCCGTGATGCCGCTCGCGATGCCGAACAGGAGCAGGCGAACCCACCCGTTGGGGGTGAAGCAGGCCGAAACGGCGATGCTCACCCAGATCAGGGCGATGGCCACCGCCCGCGCGCGGGCGGGGATCCCCTTGCCGTCGCGGTACGGCCGCACCAGCGGCCCCAACCGCCTGTGCTCGAGGAGCCAACGGTAGAAACGGTCGGAACTGCGCGCGAAGCAGGCCGCCGCCAGCAGGAGGAGGGGAACGGTGGGCAGGAGGGGCAGGAAGATGCCGAGGACGGCCAGCACCGTGGAGAGGAGCCCCACGGCGACGAGGAGGACCTTCAGGGCATGGCGGGTCATCGACATCGTCTGATCTCGCGTTTTCCCTGGGGCCGCCGATCCAGACTCACGGGCACCCCGTGCCCCGAGGCCCGGGGGATCAGCGGCGCGGCGGGGCTCCGGAGCGGGCGAACTCGGAAGGCAGTTGACCGGTCGCCTGCCGGAAGACCGCGATGAACTGGGAGAGGGAGCCGTAGCCCACCCCCCACGCGACCTCCGAAACCGAGTGGCGGCCCGAGGCCAGGAGTTCGCGGGCCTTCGACACGCGAAGCAGCGCGAGGACCCGCCGGGGGGAAAGGCCGAACTCCTTCAGGAACAAACGGTTCAGGCTGCGGGAACTCAGGCCGGCGTGTTCGGCCGCCTGCGCCACGGAGATCTTGCGCCCCAGATTCCTGTCCAGGTAGCCCAGGGCCTCCCGGACGCGGGGGTCGCGAGTCTTCCCCTCCAGGTGCTCGACCTGGAGAAGGCCCTTCGACGCCTCCAGACACTCGGAGAGGGCTTGGACGAACACCTCCACGATCGTCTCCCCTGCGCGGGTCCGGGGGTGGAGCAGCAGGTAGAAGAGGAGCTCCTTGCACAGCTGGTTCGCGGGGAGCACGGCCGCCTCGACGGAGGCCCCGCATCCGTTTCGGACCCACCGCTCGTCGTCCAGAAGACAGATCAGCCGTTCCCCCTGCTCGTCGGAGGATTCGAAGGCGTGCTCCGTGTCGGGGGGCAGGTACACCATGCGCCCGGGGCCGCACCGCAGGAGCGCCTGACCCACTGCGACGCGGACCTCTCCCTGGAGGGGGACGAAGAGCAGGTGCTCCCGGCGCCGGTGCCGGCGCACCCGCCTCCCCGGCAGGTTCTGGTGGACCAGGTAGAGACCCGCGAACTGTGCGGCGATGTCCTGCCCTCGGCGCACGTCCCCTCCATTCCCCTGTGGCACCGCCGGTGCCCCCGACGTTCGGAGGGCACGAGCGGAACGTCTTGACCGATTCCCGAAAGACGATGGCCGAGGGCGCGAAGCCGCCGACCTCGGGAACGGCTATAAGGGTAGCGAAGGGTGCACCCGGAGGAAACCTCGAGGGCCGCCCGGCGAAACTGCGAGGGTCTGCAGGCCCTCTCCGCCGGATCGGCCCCAGCGAGGGACGGGAGGCCTGGCGGAGCACGGACACGAGGCCGCCGGCGGCTCTCCTCGTCCAAGACACGAGAGGAACGAACGATGACCAACGAAGAGATCGTGGGACGGGTCGGGAACAGCGTGTTCAACCAGCACGACTTCAGCGTCCTCGAGGAGCACATGCGCGAGGACTACATCCAGCACAACCCCCTGGTGCCCCAGGGAAGAGAGGGGTTTCGCGGCTTCTTCCAGGACGCCTTCCGCGCGGTGCCCGACTGGAAGTACGGGCTGAAGAAGATCATCTCAGCGGGCGACTTCGTCTGGGTGTACGGGACCTACTCCGGGACGCAGACCGGCGACTGGCTGGGCATCCCGGCCACCGGCAAGGCCTTCGCCTTCGATGCGGTGGACATCTTCCGCCTGGAAGGGGGTCGCCTCGTGGAGCACTGGGACGTGATGGACGTGTACGGGCTGTTCAAGCAACTCGGCGTGGTCGCGTGACCGGCACCGAGTCCCGGGGCGCCTGACGGAGCTTGCGGGACGGGGAGGGCCTTAGGCTCTCGGCCGAGGACGGGTGGGCGGATCCCCCGAGGGTCCGCCCACCGCTGGATTGGCACGACACGCCCCGGCTCGCCGGGCGGCTCTTCCGAGACCTGGAGGGCCCCCTGGCCTTCACGCGATGGTGACGACGCGGAACCCCTCGCAAAGGGCCGCCACGGTGTCGCGCATGGTCGTCGCCCTGCCGATCCGGAGCCGGTCCTTGAGCCCGAAGTAGTCGAGGCACGTGCCGCAGCTGAGCAATTCCACCCCCACCTGCTCGAGGGCACCCAGCGCCTCCGCGCACTCCTCGTCCTCGGTGGTGAGGTGCACCCCCCGATTCAGGAAGATCATCCGCTCCGGGGGGCGCCCCGCCTGGGCCACGGTGGCGAGAAGTCCCTTCATTAGGATCCTTCCCAGGTCACCCTTCTCCCCGATGGTGTCGGTGGTCACCAGGAAGGCCGTCTTCTCCGGCATGAGCTCCTCTTCGCCTCCGGGGCGACCGGCGTGCGCCCGGCACTCGATCGGGACCGCGATCTGGGGACCAGTAGGGCGAGGCTAGCACCGCAGGGGTACCGGAGTGAAATCGGGGCCAGGCATCGCGCCGGTAGATTTCATCGGGAAAACCGATGCGGGCGGCCCGGAAGCGAGGGGAGAACCAAGCGCTTCCGGCCGCCCGGTCGCGGCCGGCATTCCGTCAGGGAAATCGTGGGAATGCCGGGCGGGCTCTCTACTTCATTCCCCGGCTCACCAGGAGTTCCAGGTCCTCGAGAAGGGACTGGAGATCCTCCTCGTGTTCGACCTCCTGCTCCAGGATGGTCGTGACCATGTTGTAGGTCACGATGTCCTTGCCTTCCACGGTCTTGAGAAGCTTGTCGTAGGTGCTGATCGCGCACTGCTCGCCGTGGATGTTCTGCTCCAGGATCTTCTTCACGTACTCGTCGTCGGGGGGCAGGTAGCCGCAGCCCGACCACTCGTACCACAGCCTGGGCTCGGTCAGGGGCTTTCCGCCGAGCTGGATGATCCGGTTGGCCACGAGGTCGGCATGGGCCAACTCCTCGGTGGCGTGCTGCAGAAGTTCGGCGGCGACGGCATCCTTCATCGGCCCCTTCACCACCTTCGCGCCTACCCAGTACTGGTAGTAAGCCAACCACTCGTCCGCGAACGCCTTGTTGAGCAGGGTGAGGAGTTCTTCGACGTCGATGCCCACGATCTGTCGGCCGCGCGTTCCCATGGTCTCTCCTTCTCCTTTCGGCAGATGGTCCCCCCGAACAGTGCTGCGAACATACCCCCGCCAGCGGGGACCCGCCAGCCGCCGCCGGGCCTGCGAACCTGTCCGTCGAGTCGGGAGCTCGGATCTGCTAGGATTTTGGCCACGCGTCGAAGCGGCGGACGGGAGGAGGCGGGGGATGGAGATCGTGTTGGCCCGGTCGGCCGGGTACTGCATGGGGGTCCGGCGAGCGGTGGACATCGCCCGGCGGCTGGTCCGGGACGAAGGGCGCGACGTCTACACGAACGGGCCCCTGATCCACAACCCGCAGGCCCTCGACGATCTCCGGCGCAGCGGCGTGATCGCGCTGACCGACTCCGACGCGGTACCCCGGGCCCCGGTGATCGTGCGCGCGCACGGCGTGCCGCCGAAGACGCTCGAACGCCTCCAGCGCCAGGCGGAGCGGGTCGTGGACGCCACCTGCCCGAAGGTGTCCACGATCCAGCAGCGGATCTCCGAGTACGGCGGGAGGGGCTACTCGGTGGTGATCGCGGGCGACGCGGACCACCCCGAGGTCGTCGGCCTGCTGGGGTACGCCCGGGGGCCTGCCTACGTGGTGGGGAGTCCGGAAGAGGTGGACGCCCTGCCGCCGCTCGACCTGGTCCTCCTGGTCGCCCAGACGACCCAGGACGAGGAGGTCTTCGAGGCGATCCGCGACCGGCTCCTCCGCCGGTTCCCGGGGGCCGAGGCCCTTTCGACCATCTGCCAGTCCACGCACCGCCGCCAGACCGAGGTGCGCGAGATGGCCCCGGCCGTCGATGCCATCGTCGTCATCGGCGGGCGGAACTCGGGCAACACGCGGCGCCTGGCGGACATCGCCCGAAACCTCGGGGTCCCGACGCACCACGTGGAGACGGCGCAGGAACTGCCGCTCGACGAACTGCGAGTTCTGGGGAGAGTGGGCGTAACCGCCGGAGCCTCCACGCCCTCCTGGGTCATCGAGGAAGTGGTCCGCGTCCTCTCCACGCTCTGAGGCTGGGCCCCTCCCCACGCGACGCCTCCCATCACCGTCCCGTACCGGCGAGCACAGAGCGGTCAAGTCCGGCGAGGTGGCGGGCGGACCGGCTCTCGCCCGCTTTGCTGGCACGGGCCGTGCATGTCTCCCCGACAAACGCTTGGCAGAAGCCGTTTCGGCGACGAAACTGCGCTATTTCCCACAGCCCGATCCCCCGCCGACCGACGAGAGTCCTCCGGAGAGGCGGGGCCCGAGACCCGAGGCAAGCTCATGAAGACTCCCTTCCCCTTCGCCGCCGCGCTGTTGTTCGCCGTACTGCTGGCCACGGCGAGCCATGGTGCCGATCTCCTGCTCCCCAAGGAGAAGTCGGTTCTCGCCGGCGACACCGTGCTCGTTCTGGGTAAGGCCCGACCGGGCGAGAAGGTGCCGGTACGATTGACTGCGGGCGGCAAGGCTCAGGAGGGAGCGGCGACGGCGGCCGCGGACGGCGTCTTGAAGTTCTCGCTGCCCCTGCAGGACGGGCTCAACCGGGTCGAGGTGGCCGGACGGTCGGTGGAGGTCTTCGCCGCGAAGGGTGGCGCGTCCGCCCCTGCTGGCTTCCGGCCGCAGCGGGTGCACGCCGGAGACGTCTCCAAGTGCGGAGACTGTCACGAGCCGTCGATGGCCGTTCGCCAGGGCGGCTACCCGGGGGTGTGCACGAACTGCCACATCGTCAGCGCCCAGAACTCGGCGTTCAAGGGCGCGATCGAGGACGACCGCCACTTCCGGGCCAGCGGGCGGCGCTGCGGCCGCTGCCACGACCCCCACGGGGCGAACGACGCCCAGCTCCTGGTCGACGGGAGCACCCAACTGTGCGGGCAGTGCCACGGCGTGCAGACCGGCACGAAGGACCTCCATGCCGCCTTCGACGAAGGAGGGTGCGTGGCGTGCCACGACCCCCACTTCTCCGGCTACCCGAGCCAGCTCGTACGCCCCCTGACCGAGGTGTGCGGTTCGTGCCACTCCGAGGTCCTGGATCAGGGACACGGTTCGGACCTGGAGGAGTGCGCCACCTGCCACGATCCCCACGGCACCCAGGGGAAGGCGCTGGCGCGGGGTTCGTTCGCGGAGCGCTGCGGCGAGTGCCACGACGGCGTCGGCCAGGAGAAGCACCCGCACCCCGCCCTCGAGGAAGGCTGCGAAGCGTGCCACGACCCCCACAGCGCGAAGAAGGGTGCGATGCTGCAGGGACCCGTGGCCGCCGTCTGCGGGGAGTGTCACGACCAGGCCCAAGCCGACACGGGCCAGGTCCGCCACGAGGCCGCCGACGCCTGCACCGACTGCCACGGGGCCCACGGAGGCGAGAACGACAAGTACCTCGTAGCCCGAGGAGACGCGCTGTGCCTCGAGTGTCACGACGACCCGCGGGAGGGGAGGGCGACGGTGCACGCCGCCCTGGAGGAAGGTTGTCTCGCCTGCCACGACCCCCATGCGGGCAGCCCCGGCGGCATCCTCGTCCGCGCCCAGAAGCAGGTCTGCCTGGATTGCCACGACGACCCCTCGGAGCGGGCAGGGCACCCGGCCACCGGCGCGGACACGCGCTGCTCCTCGTGCCACGACCCCCATGGGGCGGACCAGCCCCAGCTCCTGCGCGCCGATGCCTTCACGTCCGCGGCACCCGGGGCGAAGGGAGGCGGCAGGACGTCCTCCGTCCAGTGAGGGGCTTCCCGGCCCGTCCCCGGTCTTTCTCGTTGCCCGGAGCCGCGGCGGGAGGGTAGCCTCCCCGGCAACGCGAACCCGGTCAGAACGGGAGGGGAGATGGGCGACAACAAGTCGGACCGTGCGGTCCGCCCCCAGGTCGAGCGGGGCTCCGGCGTGAGGAACAAGCTCCTCTTCGCGGGAGTCCTCTTCGGCGTCACCTTCCTCGTGGCCGTGGGCATCTCCGCGGCGGTCCCGTCCCTGCTCCCCCTCACGATGCTTTTCGTGGCCGTGAGCGTCGCCTCGGCCTTCTTCTCGGTGGGAAAGACCTACCGGGGCCCGTGCCCCTACTGCTCCGCGGAGGTCCTGTACCGGCACGCCTACGGCAAGCGTTCGTTCCGATGCTCGTCCTGCCGGCGCCCCATCGCCCTGCGCATGACGGGCGGCATCCTCGAGTTCCACCGGGATCCCGGCGGCTGAGTCGGAATCGGGTGCAGCAACCCTGCACCGCAGCAGCGGCTGCGCGAAATAACCCAGCCAGCGGGTCTGCCGAGGTCGATTTTGCCCCATTCCGACTCCGAAAAGATTTTCTTGACGTTGCATTGCAGCAATGATTACCCTGCGAGTCAGGCAGCGGGGAGGACCCCGGGGGAGAGGGAGCAAACGATGGAACACGCGATCCTGGCCCAGTTGACCGGCGCGATCCTCTTGGCGGCCACTCCCGTGGCTCTGCGGGTGGGCCTGCCCTCGACGGAACCCTTCTCCCGGATCTTCCAGAGCTTGCGGGAGGCCTTCCGCGTGGAGCGCCGCCCCCGAAGGGCCCGTCGTCGAGCCATGCGGGGCGCGCGGCCATGGTGGGAGGAGTAAGCCTGCAGTTTCCGCGACAGAAACACGAAAGCCGGCGATTTCGCCGGCTTTCGTGTTTCCGGGAGCCGGGCTCGGGCCCTACCGGAGGTCCACCAGGGAGGCCCCGGGGACGCGGCCCACCGCCTCGGAGACCTGCTCGGACGAGAGGTTCTGGATCTTCAGCACCGCCCCCCAGGTGCCCTCCTCCACCGGCCACCCTCCCACGGCCGAGATGTTCCCCCCCGCCCCGGCGACGACACCGGCAATCTTGGACAGTTCCCCAGGACGGTCCGGGAGGTGGATCGTCACGCGCAGCCCCTCGCGCCGCGCCCCCAGCAGTTCGAGCATCGCCTCGAAGATGTCGGTGTCGGTGATGATGCCTACGGGCTGCCCGTCGCGGACCACGAGGAGGCTCGAGATGCGCTCGGCGTTCATCACCCGGGCGGCCTCCTCGGCCGCCATGTCCTCCGTTCCCACCGAGGGCTCCCCGATCATGACCTGCCGGATCTTCGTGTTCGAGGTGAGATAGTTGTACTCGAACCGCGTGAGCCCCGTGCCCAGCCCGGGCAGGGCGCGGGCGAGGGAGGACCGGGTCACGAGCCCCACGAGCCGCCCCTCCTCCATCACGGGAAGGTGCCGGATGCCCTTGGTGGTCATGATCTCGCCCGCTTCGGCCACCGACAGTTCGGGGGAGATGGAGATGGGGTCGGGGGTCATGAGGTGTTTGACGAGCATGGAGGACCTCCGGGCCGCTATCCACGGCCAGCAATCGGCGATCGGCTTTCAGGCTGTCTCGGCCGCTTCGGGGCCGACCGCTACGAGAGCCCCTTCTCCCTGAGCATGGGCCGCGGATCCACGAGCTTCTTCCCCAGCCCGGCGGCCTTCTCCCCCAGGCCGAAGGCCAGCGCCATCAACTGGGTGACGTACAGGACCGGGGTCTTCCGGGCCAGCCCCTTCATCTGGAGCTGCCGGCTGTCCAGGTTCGAGTCGCACAGGGGGCAGGCCACCGCGATCACGTCGGCTCCCACCTCCTGGGCGTGCTCCACGATGTCGCGGCTGAGCTTCAGCATGACGTCCTTCGCCGGCACGGCCAGACTGCCCCCGCAGCACAGCGTCTTGTCGTCCCAGTCGAGGCTCTCCGCGCCCAGGGCGTTCACCACGTCGTCGAGCTCCATCGGGTACTCGGGGTTGGGGTGCCCGGTCACCTTGGGGGGCCGGGTGAGCAGGCACCCGTAGTAGCTGACGACCTTGAGCCCCGCGAGCGGCCGGCGCACCCGCTCGCGGACCTTCTCGATGCCCACTTTGTTGGCCAGCCACTCGGAGACGGACCAGACCTTGACCGTGTCCCGGTAGCGGTACCCCAGGTCGGCCTCCAGCCGCTCCCGAAGCCCGGCGTCGGCCCGCGCCTCGTGGGCCGCGGCCTTGAACCGGTTGAAGCACGCGGCGCAGGGGGCGACCACCTCGTCGAACCCGCCCGCCTCCACCAGCGCCAGGTTCTCCATCGGCGCCTTGATGCCCTGGTAGTGGTCCACCTTGTGGGCGGGGCTGGCGCCGCAGCAGGTCCATCCGTTGGGTTCGACCAGGTCCAGCCCGAGGGCGCCGGCCACCGCCCGGAACGAGTGGTCGAACTCCCGCGCCAGGGAGTGCAGGGAGCAGCCCGGGTAGTACCCCACCTGGTTCGCCGCCGGGCGGCGGTCCATCTGCCGCGCGGGCTTGGCCCTGGCGATGGAGGGCAGGAACGAGAGCTTCGCCTTCTTGAACATCTCCAGGCCGAGGTCCATGTCCTCGAACCACTTGCCCCGCAGCACGTTCATGGAACCCATGAGGCCGAGCTCGTACACGCGCCCGAACAGGCCCGCGTCCTTGAGGAAGACCTTGTTGAACAGGGCGACCTCCGGGACCTTGGGCGGGATGCCCCGGGCCTGGGCCACCTGGGTGAGGGTCTCCATGATCCGGGCGATGTCGATGCCCTGGGGGCAGCGGGTGCTGCAGGTCAGGCAGGCCGCGCAGAGCCAGGGCGTCTTCGCGTTGAGCGCGGTCTCCTCGTCGCCGATCTGGACGAGGCGGAGAATCTGGTTCGGGTTGTAGTCGAAGAACTCCGTGAGCGGGCACCCGCTGGAGCACCGGACGCACTGGTAGCACAGGAACGGGTTCTCCCCGCTCTTCCGCTCGATCTCCCGGGCGAGATCCGGCCGGATGGCCTCGGTCATCACAGGCTCCATGCAAGCCCTCTCTTCGACGGGGTCACGGGATGGAAGGAACGCCGTCCCCCCGGGAACCGATTCCCCGCCATCACACCACGGGACGCGGAAGCAGCCCCGCGCCTTCCACGATCGGCCGCACCGCCTCCTCCCACTCGATGGCCATCACGTGCACGCCGGCCACGCCCTCCACCTCCCGCAGTTCCTGGATGAGCTCGACGCACATCCGGAGGCCCTCCTCGCGCCAGGCCTTCTGTCGTTCCGCCTTCTCCTCGGCGGGGATGCCCTTCGCCGCCGCCTCGATCCGCTCGATCACGTGGTCGGGCATGGTGATGCCGGGGACGAAGTCGCGCATGTACTTGGCCATGGCCGGGCCCTTGAGCGGCCCGACGCCCACGAGGATCGCCAGCTTCTCGTGGACCCGGAGCCTGCGGACCTCCTCCATGAACCGCTTGAAGGCCGGCACGTTGTAGACGAGCTGGGTCTGGACGAAGTCGGCGCCGGCCGCGGCCTTCTTGGCCAGGCGCTGGGGCCGCCACTCCACGGGGTGGGCCTCGGGCGCCGCGGCGGCGCCGATGAAGAACCGAGGCTCCCCGCCCTTCACCGCGTCCCCGCACTGGAACTTCTTCTCGTCCCGGAGGTCCTTCATCATCCGGAGCTGCTGCATGGAGTCGAGGTCGTGGACGTTCTTGGCCGTGGGGTGGTTGCCGAAGGACTGGTGGTCGC
>CAZGRT010000004.1:0-13819 GCA_964528225.1 uncultured Thermodesulfobacteriota bacterium
ATCTCGAGGCAAGCGCCGTCCTTGCGGGAGGCGTCGAGGATGGCCTCGATCCGGTGGACCCCCGCCAGCGGCGGCGGGCCCTGTCGCGGCTCCAGGTCGCCCAGGGACTCGAGTTCATCGAGGGCCTCCAGGGCGGCCTGCCGCCCTGGCAGAGGCGCGAGGGCACGGCAGAGATCCCCGCCCTGGGGCGTCCGGGCCCCCTGGGCCAGGAGGCCGCGCACCCGCGGAAACCCCAATACCGCCAGGGCATGCTCGTTCATGGGGGAACCGGTTTCAGGACCCGAGCCGGTTGGCCCAGGCCAGGGCTCGTTCGAAGACTTCCAGGAGCGGCCGGGCGAGACGGGTGGACCGCACCCACTCCCCGCCCCACGGGGTCTGCGCGGCGGCTGCCGCCGCAGCCCCCACGAGGAGCACCCCGGCGACGAGCCCGAAGGCGGCCCCGGCTGCCCGGTCCAGCCCCCCCAGATGGACCGAACGCCCCAGCCGGTGCAACACGTACCCGACGGTCTGCAGGATCACGTACGGGACGACGAAGAGCAGCGCGTGGGCAGCGGCGCGGCTCGCCACCGGCGCCCATCCCCAGCGGTTCGCCACCCAGCCGGCGCCCGCCTCTCCCCAGACCACGGAGACCCCAGCGCCCGCCAGCAGCGCAGCCAGAGCGAAGGCTTCCCGGAAGACCCCCCGAACGGCTCCCCGAACGGCGAGCAGGCCGATCAACACGAGCAGGACCGCATCCGCGACGCTCAGCGCTGCCCCCCGAGGGCGGCCCGGACGGCCTCGTTCACCTTGCGGCCGTCCGCCTTGCCGCGGACGAGGGGCATCAGCACTCCCATCACCTTGCCGAGGTCCGCGGGACCCGTCGCTCCCACCTGGGCGATGACGCGGCCCACCAGGGCCTCCAGTTCCTCGGGCGCCATCTCCGCCGGCAGGAATTCCTTCAGGATCTCGGCCTCCGCCTCCTCCCGGGCCACCAGGTCAGGACGGTTGCCGCTGCGGAACTGCTCGATCGACTCCCGGCGCTGCTTGAGCAGGCTCGACACCACCTGGATGACCTCGGCCTCGTCCAGGGAGCCCCGCTTCTCGATCTCGCGGTTCTTCAAGGCCGCCCGCACCATCCGGAGCGTGGAGGTCCGGACCGCGTCCCTCGCCTTCATGGCACCGACCAGCGCCTGGTCGAGCCTCTGGACCAGTGAGCCGTGCTCAGACATGCAGCCCTCCCGACCTCAGCGGGTCGTCACGAAGCCTTGGATTCCCTTCGGGCGAAGGGTCTTCCGGTAGAGGTTCTCCGCCTCGGCCCGGGTGTCGTAGAGGCCGACCTGGACTCGATACCAGGTACGCCCTCCCACCGGCGCCGCCACCACCTGCGGACTCACTCCCTGCGCCTTCATGCGGGCGGCCAGTTCCTCGGCGGCGCCCCGATCGCGGAAGGAACCAACCTGCACGGTGAACACCGCCTGCGGCACCGCCGGCTTCGGCTCGGGCCGGGGCTTCGCAGGGGCGGGTGCCTCCCGGGGCTGCTGCGCGCTCGTAGCGGTCGCGGGGGGCGGGGCCGAGGGCGGTGCCTCGGGCTCGGGACGAGCCGGGATCGCCGTCTCCGCCTGGGTCGCCGGGGCAGGGACGTGGGTCTCGCGGAAGGTCTCGGTTCCCTTCCCGTCCGGCCGCTTCAGGTCGTCGTAGAACGTCAAGTCGGGGCGCCTCTCCGGCTCCCCCGCGGAGGGCGCGGGCAGCACGTCCCGAGGCCCCTCGGCCAGGGGCACGGTCACCGGCCGTCTCCCCCCCCAAAGGCCCTTGCCCACGAGGACGCCCAGCAGGAAGACCAGGACCAGGACGAGGGCAGCTCCCACGCCCAGCAGGGCGAGCCGCCCCCCCTCGATCCGGACTTCGTAGTGATCCTCCACCTTGCGGTAGGGCTTCATGGGCCTCCCCAGGCTGTCCGAAACGTGAACCCCCTCACCGGGAGCCGAACACGTCCTCCACCTGCTTGTGGCGCTCGACGACCGGCGCCCCCGCCTCGTCCTCGGGAAGGTTCTTGTCCCGACAGAAATCCGGGCAGTGAAGGGCACTCTCCTTCAGCGTGTGCTTCTTGTTGCAGTTCTCGCGCCACGCGCAGACGGCGCACTGCTTGCGGATATCCAGAGACATGAGCCGTTCCTCGGGTCGGATGGGATCCTTCGGGCTTGGCCGCCCTCAGGGAGGGGCCGCCTCTTCCTCCGCCGCGGGGGCGGGAATCGGGGGCATGAGGCCCGCTCCCCACGGGATGCCGACCACCTGCGCATACTCCCGGGGCCTCCGATCGGCCAGAAAAGGCCAAGTCCGGCGCGCCTTGTCGACCTCCGCCGGGTCGCAGGAGGAGACCAGGATCCCCTCCCCCAGGCCGGCGGGTTCACTCGCCAGTTCTCCGTCCGGTCGGACGACGAAGCTCTGGCCGTAGAAGTCGAGCCCCGCTTCGCTACCCACCCGGTTCACGCGAACGACGTAGATCCCGTTGGCCACGGCGTGGCTCACCGCCAGCGCGAGCCACCTCTCCTGGCTGGCGAAGGCTGCGGCCGTCGGCAGGAACACGAGGTTCGCACCCGCCAGCGCGAGGCATCGGAACCCCTCAGGGAAGAAATTGTCCCATCCCAGCTGGACGCCGACGCGGAGTCCCTCCAGTTCGAACACCGGGAACCCCAGGTCACCGGGATGGAAGTGACGCTTCTCCTCCCAATAGGGGATCAGCGGGATGTGGGCCTTGCGGTAGAGCCCGACGCGCTTCCCCTGCGCGTCGACGACCAGGGCGCTGTTGTGGTACACACCGTCCCCGGCCTTCTCGAAGAACGGGCACACGACGGCGACTCCGTGCTGCGCTGCGAGTCGCGAGATTTCGGTGGCGAGAGGCCCGTCCGAGGGCTGGGCCAATGATGCGGCATCCGATCCGTCGCGGGGAAACCACGGGAGGCTGAACAGCTCCGGGAAGCAGACGATCCGGGCTCCGCGCTGGGCGGCCGCCTCCAGGTGCTGGGCGGCTTTCGCCACGTTGCGATCCACGTCCTGGGAACCCGGCACCTGGATCGCGGCCACCTTGACCATCCGCACCTCGCTGCCCCGGTGGGGCTCGGCGGTTCTCCTAAATGAGTTACGCTACTTTGGCCTTCGATGCGAAGTCAAGCCCGGCTCCCGGGCGGAAGCGCTAGCCGGGAGGCCCTCTACGGGAAAGGGAGAAACGCCGTGATCCTGACCGACGTCACCATGACGGAGTTCGAGCAGGCAGTCGTGAAGACCCGCGTCGCGGTCCTGCCCGTGGGCAGCGTCGAGGAGCACGGTGCCCACCTCCCCCTCGGCACCGATACGATGCAGGTGTGGGAAGTCGCGCGCCTCGCGGCGGATCTCGTGCCGATCCTGGTGTGCCCGCCCCTCCACTACGGCTACTGTCGGAGCACCCGCGATCACCCCGGGACCGTATCGATCTCCCCCGAGACCCTGCGCCGACTGGTCGTCGACATCGGCGCGAGCCTGCACGCACAGGGCGTCCGCGGCCTCGTGGTGATCTCGGGGCACGCGGGGGGTCTCCACATGGCAGCGCTGGAAGAGGCGGCCGAGCGCCTGGCGGAAGCCCACGCCGACCTGGAGGTGGCCGTGGCGTGCGAGTACCACTGGGCCCGGGAGTGCGGCCGGGAAGGCATCGTCGAGACCGAGGACGACGGTCACGCCGGCGAGATCGAGACCAGTCGGATCCAGGCGATCGACCCCGGACTCGTCAAGGGGAGCAGCCCCGAGGAGTACCCCCGGTTCCCCAAGCCCTTCGTGTCCCGCACCCGGCGGGCCGACTGGCCGGGAGGCGTATGGGGGGACCCCTCCCGGGCCTCGCCGGAGAAGGGGAGGCTCCTGCTTGCCCGGAGCGCCGACCGCCTGGCCGCGCTGGCGGAAGACATGGAACGGCGGATCCGTGACTCCGAGCGCGGGCGCTCAGGCAGCACCGCTCCCTGACGGCAGCACGCTCTCCAGGGCGCGGCCCAGTTCCGCGAGGCGAAAGGGCTTCGGCAGGAAGAGGGTCCCCCGGTCGGAGGCGGCCAGATCCGAGGTGCCTTCCCCGGCATGTCCCGACACGAAGACGACCGGCAGACCGGGCTGGTCCCTCCGGACCCTGGTGGCCAACTGGGGTCCGCCGACCCCGGGCATGACGACGTCGGTCACCAGGACGTCGAAGGATCCCAGTTCCCCCAGGCCCGCGATGGCCGCGGCCCCGTCGGGGAAGGAGACCACGGAGTACCCGAGCGAACCCAGGTAGTCCGCGGCCATGGAGCGGACGGCGTCATCGTCCTCCACCAGAAGAATCCGCCCGCGCCCGACGACGGCCGGCGCGGGGGCTTCCTCGGCGCTCACCGCCTCCCCTGCCTCGGCGGAGGGCCAGAAGACCCGGAAGGTGCTCCCCCGCCCCGGCTCCGACTCCACCACCACCTCGCCTCCCGCCTGCCTCACGATCCCGTAGACCGTCGCCAGCCCCAGCCCCGTGCCCTTGCCCTCCTCCTTGGTCGTGAAGAAGGGCTCGAAGATGTGCTCGACGAGCTCGGGGGCCATCCCCGTCCCCGTGTCCGAAACCTCCAGCACGGCGTAACGACCGGCGGCGAGCCCGGGAGATCCCGGGGGGGACGCCCCCAACCGGACCGCCCGGGTCGAGAGGCTCAGTGTACCGCCCCTGGGCATGGCGTCCCGGGCGTTCACGGCCAGGTTCATGACCACCTGCTCCAACTGGGCTGGTTCGGACCGGATCGTCCCGGCTTCCGGATCGAGGTCCACCCCGAACTCGACGTCCTCCCCGAGCACCCGCTCGAGCATGCGGGCGACCCCCCTCACGCACTCGTTGACGTCCACGTCCCGGGGCTCGACCACCTGGCGCCGTCCGAAGGCGAGCAACTGCCGGGTGAGCGCCGCGGCGCGGTCCGACGCCCGGAGGATCTCCGCCGCGGCATGATGGGTCCTCTCCCCCTCCGGCAGCTTCATGGTGAGCACTTCCGCGTACCCGGCGATGGCGGTGAGCAGGTTGTTGAAGTCGTGCGCCACGCCCCCCGCGAGCCTGCCGAGGGCCTCCATGCGTTGACTGTGGGTGAGTTGCACTTCGAGGGAGCGCGTCTCCGTGTGGTCGAAGAGGACCCCCTCCAGGCCCGGAGACTCCCCGTCTCCCGCGGGTAGCGCCTGGCCCACGTCGTAGACCCAGCGCATCCTGCCTTCGGCGTCGTGGATCCGGTACTGGATCTCGTAAGCGCGGCCCGAACGAAGCGCGGACTCCTGCTCGCGCGCGACCCGCGCCCGGTCTTCCGGGACGATCAGGTCGGCCAGCGTCGACGAACCGCTCGTGAACGAGGTCGGCTGGTACCCGGTGACCGGCTCGCACCCGGCGCTGATGTACTGGACCGAGCGGCCCGCGTCTCCGCCGCACCGGTAGACCGCACCGGGAAGGTTCTGGATCAGGGTCTCGAGAGTCCGCCGCGTCTGGGCGAGGTTCTGTTCTCCCTGCAGCCGCTCCACTTCGCCGCCACCCCGGCGGGCGTAGAGGTCGAGCACGTCCCTGTCCGCGTCCGACAGTTCCAGCCGTTCGTCGTGCAGCGCGCACAAGATCCCCACGACCTTGCCGTGGCTGTCCCGGAGTGGAGCCCCGGCGTACGCCTCCACCCGGTTTCGCCGCACGAAATCGTCCTCCGGGAAGGACGACCGCAGACCGGAGGGGAAGAGCGCAATGGCGTCCTTCCGGACCACCTCCCGGCAGGGGGTTCCCTCCAGTCGGTAGGGGTGCATCTCCAACGGCTCTCCGTTCTCGACCGCGGCGAGCGGAACGGCCCCGTCGTCTCCCTCCAACCGGGCGATGACGACCCATCGCGCCCTGAGTTCCTGCGACAGGGCCCGGACCACCTGGCGGAAGAGCCGCTCGCCGGTCAGACCCGCGGTGGATTCGTGGAGCCGGCGCAGCCGGCGCTCCGCTCGGCGGCGGCTGTCGGCCTCCGCCTCCAGTGCTTGCCGCGTGCGGGCCCTCTCCAGGGCCGCCCCGGCCATGTGGCCGAGGATCCGGAGGCCCTCCCGTTCTTCCTGACTGAATTCGCGCTCCCGCCGGAAGTAGAGCGCCACGGCTCCGAGCCCTCGGCCCTCGGAGTGGAGCGACACGGCGGCGACCGAGAGGACGCCCTCCTCCGCAAACCACTCCCAGCCGGGGCCGCCGGAGGACGAGCCGTCGATGACGACCAGTTCCCCCGTCTCCACCGCGCGCGCCTCGGGCCCCCGGCCGGCCTTCAGCTGCCGCCGGAACTCGCGATGCGCCTCGCCCAGCCCGGTTTCCCCCTTGAGGAGGAGGTCCCCCGACGAAGGTTCCGCGACGTACACGGACGCGGCGTCGGCTCCCAGCGCCGCGGTGGCGCCCTCGAGCACGGCCGCGAGGATCTCCGAGGGCGACCCCGCCAGCGTGAGGGACCGGGCCAGGCGGTACAGGGAACCCAGGGTCTGCGCGCGGTGGGCGTTGGCTTCCTCGATCCGCTTGCGGTCGGTGATGTCCCGGAGCACGCCGGCGACGCCGGTCACTCGCCCGTGGGAGTCGCGCAGGGGCACCCGCGCTGCGAGAAACGTCCTCTCCTCGCCGAGGACCGGGATCCGTTCCTCTCCCTGGTACGGGCGCCCGGACGCCAGTGCGTCGCCGTCGTGCTGCTGGAGCACCGCGGCCAGGGATTCCGGGAGGAAGTCCGACGTCCGCCGCCCGAGGGCCTCCCCGGGGGAGGTTCCCAGGAGCTTTGCGGCCGGCGGATTGACGAGCAGGAAACGGCCTTGGGTGTCCTTCACGAAGACCACGTCCTCGGTGCCCAGCGCCAGCGCCCGAAGGCGCTCTTCCCGGTCGCGAATCCCTTCCAGGAGCAGGCGGTACCGTCGGCCCGCCCACGTCCGCCAAGCCGCCACGCCCCCGAGTGTCAGGCACAGCAGACCCGCGAGGAGAAGCCCGCCCTCCAGCACCACACCCCTCTGCCAGTCGGAGAGGGCCACGTCCTCGTCCACCCGGGTCACCAGGCCCCAACCCGCGTCCGAGATCCAGCGCACGGCGCCCAGCACCCGGCGGCCCCGGTGGTCCACGAAGGTACCGGCCGTCTCTTTGGCCTCGAGAGCGGCGATCTCGATGGAGTCCGAGCGCTCGACGGGCACGTCCGGGGACTCCCCCAGCCCCCCGGTCCGTCCCCCGACCGGAGTGATCGCCCTCGCGCCTCCCTCGGTCCTGCGGACCAGGTAGACCTCGAGGGTGGGAACGGCCGCCTCCTCCGCCTGGAGAATCGGCAGCAGCGTGGCGCTCGGGTCGAGGTAGAGGCCCACGACGCCGAGGACGGGGGAGCTCAGGGGCCGAGCCCGCGGATCGGCGTCCCCGAAGACCGGGGCGAGGAAGCCGAGGACCCAGGACCCCGGCTCGGGCCCGTGGAGGTCGTGCAGGAGATAGCGCGCCTCCCGCGCCACCCGTCTCGCCATCGCGCCCGCGGACCGCGGGGGCGGAGCGCCGGTGTCCGCGGTGAGGAGCGGTTCGCCGCTGGGAGTGAACAGGGAAGCGCCGAGGAACCCGGCGAACATCTGGAGGTTGTCCAGGTGGGCACGCAGGACGAGGGGGTCCTTCCCCTTGGGGCAGGCTCCCTCCGTGCACAGGCCGATGAGGTCGGGATCCCAGGCGAGGACCTCCGCGTCGGCGCGCCGTTCGGCCAACCACGCCTGGAGCGACCTCTTCCTCGCGTCGGCGATCGACTCGAGGCGCGACCCCCACTGGGCTACGGTCTCCCGGCGCTCCTCCAGGCGAAGGTCCACGAAGACCCAAGCCACGGCGGCGAACGCCAGCACGCCGGCAGCGGCGGCGAGGACGAGCAGCGGAAGTGGAACGCGACGGACTGGAACGGCCGCGTCGGGCGAGGTCAAGGTGGATCCCGTCTCCGGTCTTGCAAGGGGTTCGCGCACGGTCCCAGATCGGTCCCGGCCTCCCCTCGCTTGAGCCCGAACCCGGTACGTCGGCGCGCTTCAGCCCTTGGAACCGGAGGATTCGCCCATTCGGACCGGCACGCGGAAGAGGAACAGGCTGCCCCCTTCGGGCCGGGGCCGGTACTCGACCGCCCCTCCGTGGGCCGAAGCGATGGCGCGGGCGAGGGGGAGCCCGATCCCGAGGCCTCCGCCGCCGAAGTGATGGTCGGACGTGCGGTGGTGGCGAACATCCGCGGACTCGTAGAACAGATCGAAGATCTTGTCCCGCTCCGCCTCCGGGACTCCGATCCCCGAGTCCTGCACCTCGAAGAGGAGGTCCGGGCCCTCCACGCGAACCTCGATGCACACGGAGCCTCCGTCGGGAGTGAACTTCACGGCGTTCTGGACCAGGGCGCCCACGGCCCGCAGGACCTTGCGCCCGTCCACCTCGATCCGGACCTCGGGTTCGGCGCGGCACGAAACCCGGATGTCCAGAGGGCGAAGGCCCTCGTACATCGCGGCGAGATCCGAGACCCCGGCACAGAGTTCTTCCAATCGCAGCGAACACCGCTGGACCGGGACGCCCCCTCCCTGGGCGAGCCCGAGGTCGCCCAGGTCCTCCACGACCTCCTTGAGCCGACGCAGGGCGCGGTCCGCCGAGTCCAGGAGGCGCCGGGTCTCCTCGGCGAATCCCGTCGACTGACTGGCCAGCAGCGAGACCATGCCGGCAGCCACGGTCGTCGGGGTGCGGATCTCGTGATTGGCCAGGGCGATGAACTTTTCCTTGCGCTCGTTGAGGTCCCGGAGGCGCTCCACCACCTCCCGGAGTTCCCGATTGTCACGGGAGAACCGCACCCGCTCCTCGCAGTGGCGCACCAGGATTTCCAGCCGTGCCAGCCGGACCGGCTTGATGAGGAAGTCGTAGGCGCCGAGGCGCAGGGCCTCGACGGCGTCGTCCATGGTCCCGAACCCGGTCACGAGCACGACCTCCGCGGCCGGCCACCGTTCCCGGACCCTGCGGAGAACCTCTATCCCCGACATGCCGGGCATCTTCAGGTCTGTGATGACCAGTTCGGCCGGCCTTTCCTCCAGGGCCCAGAGGCCCTCCTCGCCGGACGACGCCTGCCGGACGCCGTGCCCCCGGTCGGAGAGAAACGACGCCAGCACCTCGCGGACCCCGGCCTCATCGTCGACGATCAGGATGTCCATCGCCCTCTCGCTTCCCCCGGCGGAGCCCTGCGGCGCGCCGGGGCCCGCTTCCCCGCGGCGTTCACCGGTTGCGGCCCCTGCCGGGGTAGAACCGGTCCATGCAGTCCGGACACATCCCGTGGGTGAAGTGCGCGTGGGAGTGGTTCTCAATGAACGCCTCCAACGCCTCCCAGGCCTCGTCCTCCCGCCGGATCTTCTTGCAGCCCGAACAGATGGGGAGCAGCCCGCGCAGTCGATGAAGCGCCGAGACGTCCTGGAGGCACACGAGCGCGCCGTCCCCGTCTTCGACCCGCAGGGGAGACGCCGAGAGGAGGAAGATCGTGCTCTCCTCCCTCCGACCCCGGGGCGCCACCCTCAATTCCCTCTGCAGGGAGGTCTCCCCCCGGATGGCCTCGTCGGCGGAGTTCCGCAGCAGGCAGTCCCGGCACTCGGCCGCGTGTCCGCACCCGAGGGGATGCCGCACGCTGTTCTCGCAGTCGAGGGCTTCGCCGGGCCGGCGGCCGACCAACTCGAAGGGCTCCTGGCGCAGCAGTTCCCGCGCCGCCTTGTTCAGGGCCCGGATGCGCCGTTCGCCGTCGACCACGAGGGCCACCAGAGGCAGGGCATCGAGGAGCGCCTGCGCATACCCGCCGTCCGCCGGGGATCGGGACGCTCCCGTCATGGCTGGGCCGCCGCCTTCGGGTGCACCCGGTACTTCGGCACGAGGCGCACCGGGTGGTAGCTCTCCTTCGCCTGCCGGAGGCCCGGGTCGCCCAGGTCCTGTTCCCGGTTCACGAAACGGTACTCCGAGAGGGCGTTCCGGCAGAAATCCCGATTGATGAGCTGCGCCAGCCCCTCTCGGCCCGGCTCGGCCTTCTCGAAGTGCACCACGAAGGTGTCTCCGTTGAGCGGTTCGCCGAGGCAGAAGGCCCGGACCCGCCCCCGAAGGAGGATGACGCCGCCCCGCAGCCCGAGTCGCACCCGATTGCGCAGCGCCTCCTCGACGGCCTCGGTCTCGAGGAATGTCGAGGGGCGCGTCGCCGAGCACCGCACCTCGCACCACCCCTGCGCGAGGTCCACGCACTCCCCGACGTGGGCGTCCGTCAGTTCCGCGTACTCGTAGTCCTGCGCCTCCTCCCGGAGGAACTTCGCCAGCCGGTTCTTCCTCTTGTGGAACCTCTTTCCCGGAAGCGTCGCGAGTTCCTCCACGAGGTAGACGTAATCCGCCTGGTCCCGGTCCTCCTCCGCCGTCCACCCCTCCGGGAAGCTCGCCTCGACCCGCGACGCCGGCACCGGGAAGAGCACGGGTCTCACCCCCTCCCCCTCCAGGTACCGGCACACCGTGCGGGCCGCGGGCTCCACCTCTCCCGGTCCCAGGGGCGGAAAGGCGTAGACCTCGCCCCCGTAGCCCCTCGCCACCACCGCGAGCATTCCATCGAGTCGGCTCACGCGGTAGGCGTGGGCCCTGCGGAAGAGGAAGAGGTTCGCGAAGCTGTACTCGGACAACTCGGGCTCCAGGGGCCCCAGCGCGGCGTGGAATTCGTCCGCGTCGTCCAGTCGGATGTCGCGAAAGCGGGGGAAGGAGGGAATGTCTCCCATGGGCGCCGGGTTCAGCCCCGTGACCGGTCGCGGCGCGCCGGGCGGACCTCCGGCCAGAGGAACGGCGAGGGGGTCCTAGACACCGAGGGGGCGCCTCCCGCCCTCTGCGTCACGGCCGCTCCACCTGGATCGTCGTCTGGTGGGACGCCATGTCCACCACGGGCACCACGTAGCCGGGCTTCCCCAGGTACTGGTCCGCCACCTGCTGGGGGACGGAACGATACCGCAGGGTGGCTGCGACGCGGACCGGGCCCCGGAGGTCCGCCGGGAGCGGGAAGCGATAGGTCTCAAGCGCCTGCGCGCGGGCCGGGATGGAGTTGTCCGAGGCGATCCGGGACACCTGCCACGGTTTCCACGTGGAGCGCCCCTGGTCGTCCACCGCCTGCGCCCCGAAGGTCCGAGTTCCCGGCGCCAGGCTCCCGTCGCCCGCCAGGGCTCCGCTTTCCCACAGGAGCCGCCCCTTCTCGCCGCCGTCCCTCGCCTCGACGTGGAGCCACATCTGGCGGAGTTCGTTCATGCTGGTGGGGAGGTTGTGCCCTGCACCGACGTTGTGCACCCGAACGGCGATCTCCATCTCCCGTCCGGGGGAGGGTTCTCCGGTCCCCGCCACCTCGAGGCGGGCGGCGGACTGCAGCCGCGCCTGCGCCTCCCCGGCGCGGTCCGGGTATCCCAGCAGGGCGGGCAGCGCCGCGTTCGCCCCCGTGAAATCGTGGTGGAAGAAGGGCGTGCGCTCGGTCCCGAGGTTGCTCGTCGGCCCCGAGAGCACCGGCTTCTCCAGGGTGGCCGCCACACGCGCAGCCACGTGCGGCGGCACCATGTGGCAGTCCTGGCAGTGGATCTCGTTCTCGGCGTAGATCGTGCCCTTCCACTCCTCGTAGGTCCTGGCGATGGCCGTTCCCGAGAACGGGTGGAACACGTTGTGGCACGCGCCGCAGAACTCGCTACGGGTGTGGATGTCCGAGTAGGCCGTTTCGTGGAAGGTGCTGAAGGCGTCTAGATACGGTCCTCTCTTCGGGCCGTCGGGGTCCACCGAGAGTCCCGCGTTTCCGGGGTTCCCTCCCCGTTCCAGCAGGATCACCCGCTCCACCGAGTGGCAGAAGTCGCACGTGACCCCGTCCTCCGCGAGCGGGTCGATCACGATCTCTCCGGTCTCCCGGATCCAGACCTGCTCCGAGGCGGTCCCGGTGGGCGTGTGGCACCCCGCGCAGAAGCGGTCCATCTTCCCGCCCGTCTCCCGCGACGCCTCCTTCCAGACGGCCTGGAACAGGGGATCGGCGAACGCCTGGCCGTGCATGGACCCCTGCCACTGCTCGTGCTGGAACGGGTGGCAGTACGCGCACTCCCGCGCGGGAGTGAAGTCGCTCAGGCTCACCGGCAGCCCGGTGGAGGTGTTGAGGGCGCTCGGGTAGAAGGGAGGGTCGGCCCCCTCGGCAGAGGCCGCGAGGAGGAGAAGCGCGAACAGGGGAGCACACCTGGACATGGCTGGGGACCTCCGGCGGTTCCGCGGGGCGCGGCCCAGAAGTGGAGACCGCCACACCCTACCAGAACGACCGTGGCCCCGCCATACGGGGCCGCCCCCCCGCGGTGGTACAGACCCGCTCGGGAGCGGCCGGATGGCGCCGGAATTCAGAAGCAGACCGGGCCGGTCACGCCCTGCAGATGCGCGCCCGCACCACGCCCAGGACGCGGTTGGCCGGATGGCGCCGGGAGAGGAACGGGAGCACGGGACTCCGTCGGAGCCCCATGTCGCGCACCCTGGCCTTGATGCCCATGTGATGCTGGTCGAGGCGAAGCCCGCGCTGGAATGCGGCGTAGGCCTTGGACCGCTCTCCGCTCCGGAGCAGCAGGACCCCCAGGGCACAGTAAAGGTCGGGGATGTAGAAGGCGCTCCGGATCTCTTGGATGCACGCCACCAGGCCGTCCCGCACCCGCCCGGTGACCAGTGCGTGGCTCGCCGCCAGGAACGCGCGGGCCCGGGGGTCGCAGGCCGCCTCGCCATTGCAGTTTCGCAGCAGCAGGTTGCACCGGCGGTAGTCTCCCTGATGGAAGAGGGCGACCGCGGTGTTGATTCGGGTCTCGGCCTCCTCCGACGCCCGCCGGGGGGCCGGCTCGGGCTTCGGCTGGGCGGAGACGGCCACCACGGAATCGAACAACCGGTCGAACTCGTTGACGGCAATGTTCAAGACACACCTCCCGCACGGTTACGGAATCGCGAAGCCCGCTGGAAGCCAACCCGCTGGGGAACTAGCAAGGATCGGGCCCGGGGCTACGACTCCAGCCGGAGCACACTTCGTGCCCGCAGGAACGAGGGCCGGACGCGGTGCGGTTTCGATCTCGTCACCCGGTTCCCCGTAGGTGCCTGCGGAAACCCGTCGGCCAACCGGGAAGCGACCGCCGGTACTACAGGGCGTCCTCGCCCCTCTCCCCGGTCCGGATGCGCACGGACTCCTCCACGGGGATCACGAAGATCTTGCCGTCGCCGATCTTGCCGCTGCGGGCCGACTGCTCGATCACCTCGACGACCCTCCAGACCATGTCGTCGGGGGCCACGACCTCGATCTTCACCTTGGGGAGGAAGTCCACGATGTACTCCGCGCCCCGGTACAGTTCGGTGTGGCCCTTCTGCCGCCCGAACCCCTTCACCTCGGTCACCGTCAGCCCGTGCACCCCGATCTCGCTGAGGTTCTCCTTCACCTCGTCGAGCTTGAATGGCTTGATGATCGCTTCGATCTTCTTCATCCGAGTCCTCCGGAACGGCTCTGCACGGAAGAGGGTGTCGTCGGACAGGCGGGTTCAGGCCTCCTCCGCGAGCACGGCCTCTACCCATTCCATGGCCGCGATCATGGCGGGGAAACCGGCCGTGGGCAGAGCGAGCAGCACCGCGTGGCGCAACTCGTCCGCGGTGAAGCCTTCCTCCAGCGCTCGACGGGCGTGGGACTTCACGCCCCCCTGGGTCTGCTGTCCGACGGCGATCCCGAGCCTCACGAGGCGCCTGGCGCGGTCGTCGAGGGGGCCCTCCCGATTGACCGCGAGGGAGAGGTCCATGTGGGCCTTCTCGACTCCGGGGTAGCGGTTGAGAAACCGGCGA
>CAZGRT010000005.1:0-8686 GCA_964528225.1 uncultured Thermodesulfobacteriota bacterium
GTCGGAGAAGAAGCAGCCCGGACTGACCGACAGGCTTGGCTCCCCGGGATCGTCCGCGGCCTGGGCGGGGCTCGTGCCTGCCAGTAGGAAATACAGAACCGCGGCGACCGCTCCCGCGGTCGGACGGACCCTCGCGAGGACGGTGCGGGATGCTCGAGGCGGGAGGCGTTCCATCCCTGGATCCATGGCCTCGGGTCGGCGAGCGAAGGTGCGGCGGCTCCGCCCGTGCAACGGGTGGCAGCCTCACGGCGGCTGCCGCGCGGTTGTGGTTCCACCTGGTTCGCTGTAGTTATCGGCCCCCCTTGCGAGCCCCTTGACGACGCTGCCCGTGCGGCCCCCCGTTTCGCTCCGGTTCCGGGGAGAGTTCCCCGATCGGCACGAAGTGCGAGAGCGAAAAGCCGAGCCCCGGCAGGGTCCGGCCTTTCGCGCCTTCCACACCCCCCGAGGGCCTCGTGTCCATGAAGCGCGCCTCGGGTGCCGTCGTGCCCGTGTCAGGAACGGCGGGCGTTGATGAGGCCGTCCAACAGGACGTTCACGCCGGCTCCGAGGAGAAAGAGGACCGCCACGATCGCGAGAAGACCGAGGATTCCCGACATCCGGCACCTCCTTGAAACACGATTTGAAACCATATTGAACTATTTGCAACACATGGCTCATCTTGTCAAGAGGGCTTGCCCGAGAAGTCGATTTTCTGGGTCAAATTAGTATTTCTCCTGTTTCAAATCCTGTTTCCTCTGAAGCTCGGAGCCCGGCCCCCTCTCTTGTCCCGTGAGGCCGAGTCGGGCGCGGTAGTGCCGGCGAGGGATGCCGAGAGGGGGCATGGGCCGGGAGCCGCAGGGCTTGCTACGCATTGCGACGCAAAAGAGAAACGGGACCCCGCGAGGGTCCCGCTCTCAGAGAAAACGCCGCTGTCACGGCTGGTTGGACTCTGGAGGCGCCACCCGGATTCGAACCGGGGATAGAGGTTTTGCAGACCTCTGCCTTACCACTTGGCGATGGCGCCGGAAGGGACCGCTACGGTAATGGGAGGACTCGATGCTTGTCAAGGACACGGGGCCGCAGGACACGGGGCCGCAAGCGCCGCTCTGGGAGCCTCGCCGACAGCCGGCCGAGGCCTTTGCGGCGAAGGGTCCCAGGCCTGTCCGCTCCGAAGTGTTTCGCCGCGGGACGCAGGGCAATTGTTTCAGCCCTACAGGGGTCTGTGGGAGACTTGCCGTCGTTGCGCGGCGCAGGGGCTGCCGTCGACGGGGTGGGCAGGATGTCGGAGCGGCCAGGCCGGTTCGGAGCACGGGGGATGTCGGGAGCGAGGTCGGCCCGGGGGAGGCGGTGGCTTCCGAACGGCCGATGAGAGCCCCGCACCCGGCGGTCTTTTCGGTCGCAACGGAACCTTTTCTGGCAGGTCGGGTTTCGCGGGTGCGCGGTCTCCGAGCCCCTGCGGTCAGTCCCTCCAGAAGAGCCACTGCCACGACCCCGCGTCGCTCGGGGCGTCGGGAAGAACACCGATGTCCCAGCAGGGGCCGTGGGCGTTTGCGCCGAGTTCCGCCGACCAGGTCGTGGCGAGGAGTCGCATCGGTTTCGTCATGGGTCGCGCAGCTAGGATTCGGACCCGCAGTGCGCCGTGCTCCACGCGCAGCAGGACTCCTCGGACGGCGATGTAGGCGGAGGCCCTCCGAACGATGTCCTGCAGCAGGGCGGAACCGCCGCCGAGACGCAGGCATCCGTTGGCCAGGGAGGACATCTCGTTCGAGCGGGCGTAGCGACACGAGGGACGTCGTACCCTGATGCCTCGACGCCTCGTCGCCACCGAGTGGCGGTGCTTCCGGTACTGCTCCACGCGGGACGGAGAAGTCATGGGACGCACGGTACCGCAGGATGATTCGAGCACAAGGGGAGGGTGCGCGGCCGTCGAACGCCGCCGCCGCTCGGGAGTGTCCGCGGGCTTCCCGGCCGGTCGCGGCCAGGGAACCGGAAGGCCGAGGGAGGAGGAACGATGACGGAAGACGAGATGGTGGGACGATTCCGCGAGCGAATGCTGGCGGACGGCATGCCCGCAGCCGCCGCGGAAGAGTTCGAACGTCTGTACAGCCTCTATCGATCGGGAGACGGCGGCACGATGGATTGGGACGAGGTGGAACCGCTGGCGGGCGAGGGCCTCGTCTCTCTCGACTCGCTCGGGCCTCCGACCGCCGGGGAGGAGCAGGGCCGTGACGGCCCAGGATTGGTATGGATCGTGCTGAACGGGGGTCTGGGAACCTCGATGCGGATGGACGGTCCAAAGAGCCTGCTCCGCGTCAAGGACGGACGGAACTTCCTCGACTTCATCGCCCGGCACGTCCTGGAGCGAAGGCAGGCGGGAGAGCGGCTCCCGCTGCTCTTCATGAACTCCTTCGCCACGCGGGAGGAGAGCCTCGGCGCCCTGCGCCTCTACCCGCTGGCCGTCCCCGGAGGCGACGGATCCTCCCTTCCCCTGGACTTCGTCCAACACCGGTTTCCGCGAGTCCGAGCAGCGGACGGGGCGCCCTTCGGCGAACCGGAGGACCGGGAGGCGTGGGCTCCCCCCGGCCACGGAAACCTTTACCTGTCGCTGGCTGCGTCGGGGTTGCTCGACCGCCTCATCGCGAGCGGCCTGCGGTGGGCCTTCGTGTCCAACGCCGACAACCTCGGTGCCGCCCCGGACCGCCGGATCTTGGAATTCCTGTGCGAGCGTCGGCTGGAGTTCGCGCTGGAGGTGACGCCGCGCACGGCCGCGGACGTCAAGGGGGGGACGCTCGTGACCCACGCAGGACGGGTGGAGTTGCTCGAGATTGCGCAGGTCGACGACGGCCACAAGGAGGACTTCCAGGACATCGCTCGATTTCGTGTCTTCAACACGAACAGCGTGTGGCTCGACCTGGAGGCCGTGCGAAGGCAGTTGCGGCGAGGAGAGCTGCAGTTGCCGGGGATCGTGAATCGCAAGCGGGTCGGGGGGGTGCCGGTGGTGCAACTGGAGACCGCGATGGGGGCAGCGATCCGTTGCTTCGATCGTGTGGCGGGTATCGTGGTGGGCCGGGATCGTTTCGCGCCGGTGAAGACGACCGACGATCTGCTCGTGCGCCGGAGCGACGCCTACGTTGCGGGGCGGGCGGTGCCCCTGGCCCCGAATCCCGCTCGGAGTCCGCGACTCGGGCCGGTGGTGGTGCGACTCGACCCGAAGTACTACGGTTCGGTGGAGGATCTCGACCTGCGCATCCCGCATCCGCCGAGTCTCGTCGAGGCGTGCGCCCTCGAAGTCTCGGGAGACGTGCGCTTCGGCCGCGACGTGGTGGTGCGGGGCGAGGTCAGGGTCGAGAATCGCGGTGACGATCCCATGCGAGTGGCGGATGGGACGCTTCTGGCCGGCTAGTGGGCCCCGACTTCCCCCCGGAGGGCTTCGACGACCCGCCCGTCGAAGAGGACGCCCTGGTTCGCCTCCATGTAGTGCAGCGCCTCCTGGGGCGGCAGGGCAGGCCGGTAGGGCCTCTCGGAGACCAGGGCCTGATAGACGTCGGCCACGGCGAGAATCTTCGCGTTCATGGGGACGTCGTCTCCCGTCTTGTGCAGGTACCCGGAACCGTCCTCCCTTTCGTGGTGATACAGGATCGCTTCCCGGTCGACGTTGCGGAGAGACAGTCCTTCGAGGAATTTCCAGCTCAGCAGGGTGTGGCGCTGGGTCAGGGCGCGTTCGCGCGCGTTCAACGCCCTCGGTTCGGCCAGGATCGGAGTCCGGTAGCTGACCTTCCCGAGATTGTGCAGGCGGGCTGTCACCCAGAGGGCTTGCGCGGCCTCCTCGGTGCAGCCCAGGCCGCGGGCGATGCTCCGGGCCAGGTGGGCGACGTGGACGGAGTGCCCGGCCATTCCCGGCACCTGGCTTTCCATGAGGTCCACGAGGCCGAAAAGGCTCTGGTTCAGAAAGTCCTCCCGCACCCGGTCGAAGCCCCGGGACAGGATCACATACTGGGACAGGAAGGTCGCCACGGGCGCAAACCGTTCCACGTCCGCCTCGGTGAAGGGCTGGCCGTCGGAGCGGTTGCTGAAGTGGATCAGCCCTACCAGCTCCCCCTCGTGGAGCAGGGGGTAGGAAAAGAAGGAGTCTCCCCGATAGGTGCCGGCACCGTTGACGGGAAGGTCGGCGTGCTGATCGGGACCGGTCACGAGGAGAGGCTTGCGGGTCTGGGCCACCCACGACGAGACCGTCTTCCGGGTGAGGGGGACACGGGTGGTGCGGACGATCTCGTCCTGCCCCTCGAAGCCGACGGCAACCTGAATGACCAGATCTTCCCCGTCGCGGATCATCACCGACACGCGGTCCGCGGGCACGGCGTCCAGCGCGAGGCGGGTGAACAGGCGTAGCAAACCCGAGGGGTCTCGGACGGGCTCCCGCATGATCCCGGCGCGGGCGGCGTCGAGGATGGCATCGTCACCGCCTTGCGGCTCGGGAGACGGGAACTGGTAGTAACGCTTGCCCGGCAGCGTCTTCGCTCGCTGCAGACCCTCGCGGGAGGCATCCAGCACCGACTCGGCGGAAAACGCGTCCTCGGGGTAGTTGACCCCGCACAGCGAGAACTCGCATTCGGTGACGGTCGTGTCCCCGGCGCCGTTCCCGGTCGGATGCTCGAGAGCCTGGAAGGTTCGCTGCGCCACGATGCTCAGATTGGTCTTGGGCGTCCCGGGGAGGATGGCGGCGAATTCGTCCTCGGCGATTCTCGACAGGGTGTCGCTCTTGCGGACCACGCGGCGCATGGCTCGGGCCACCTCTCGGAGCAGCCCATCTGCATCCGCGTGTCCCCGCGCGTTCTGCCGGGCCGTTAGATCCCCGACGCGCAGCGTCACCACCGACACCACCTCCCCGTGCCGCCGGGCGCGATCGACTTCGCGTTCGAGTTGCTGCTCGAAATAGCGCCGGTTGAAGAGGCCCGTCAAGCGGTCCAGGTAGGCGAGGTCCGGGCCGCGTTGCTCCTGGACGAGACCCTCCAGGATCCCCTCGAATGCGAGGGTGAAGACCCGGAGGAGATGCGCCTCCTCCATCTCGAAATCGGGCCCGGTCGTTCGAGCCAGCATGAGGGTCCCGTGCACCGCTTCCCCTACGTAGACGGGAAGCGAGAGCAGACACTGGGCCTGGAGTTTCTCGAGCGTCGCCTCGGGGGATCGGGTCGAGTCCGCCGCACGGCGGAGCAGGAAGGGACGGCCCGAGCGCCGCGGCCCTTCCGCACCCAGGAGTTCCTCGAGGATCCTTCTGGCCGCTGGTTCGACCGATCCCCTCACGCCCTTGGTTCGCTGGGGCCCGTCTTCTTCGTCGGCCCAGAGAAGAGAACCCCAGTCGGACGGCACCAACTCCGTCGCGAGGTCGAGGAAGAGGTTGAGCGCCGCATCGGAGTCGCCGAGGCTGCGCCCCAGGAGTTGAACCTGGAGCAGGCGGTTCATCTTCCCGGGGAAGGCGCGGGCCAACTCCGGGGTGATTTCCGCAGGGAGGCTCAGATACGCTTCGTCGGGAATGTTCGCTCGCATGTTCCGCCGGGCCTTTCTCGTCGAACGGCAGAGTCAACCCGCAGTTAGCAATTCCCATGCCCCGAGCGATCGGCGAGCGGTTTGGGGAGAAAAGCAACGTCTCAGCGGTAGGGAACGGCTCCTTCGGCTTCGACCACCGCACCGCGGAGGTTCCAATATAGGAAAAGTCTTTCCCTTTTGCGGCATCGCCTGTTGTGCAGCCCGGATTGCCACACGCCGAAGCCTCGTCGGGGAATGATCTCCCCGAGTCAGGGTTCTCCCAGGTTGACGCTGCAGTGCAGCAGGGATAGTGTTCGCCCAGAGCACGGAGCGGATTCCGACGGACGGGATTCGTTCCGTGAAGGCGGCGGAGCCTGCCTGCGGAGGGAGAAATGGAGCCGGGACGGACGGTACGGGATCTATCGGTGGGGGAGAAGGCCTCCCTCACGCACCAGGTCGAGGAGTTGCACCTGGCCCTGTTCGCAGCGGCGACGGGCGACCTCAATCCCATCCACTTCGATGCCGACTACGCGGGGCGCACCCCGTTCAAGGGAAGGATCGCCCATGGCCTCCTGTCGGCGGGATTCGTGTCCGCGGTCATCGGCAACCGGCTGCCGGGGCTGGGCACCGTGTACGTCGCCCAGGATTACCGGTTCCTGGCCCCGGTACGCCTGGGAGACCGGATTACGGCGGAGGTGGAGATCCTCGCCTTGGACGAGGAGCGGAATCGGGTCCGGCTGAGGACGACCTGCACGAACCAGGACGGGACGGTGGTTCTGGACGGAGAGGCCCTGGTCATGCCCCCCAGGGTGCCCGTGGCGGGGGCCGAAGCGGAAGCGATCGGGGCCCGGGTGCTCGGAGTGAAGGATGGAATCGAGAGAGCCGTCGGCGCCGTCCGGAAAGCGCTGGAAGGCTCCGGGACGAGAGGCGTCGGCCAAGGGGGAGGGGGCGAGTCGGAGGGTTTTCCCCATCGCGGTCCCCGCTGAGGCCGTACCCGGGGCGGGCGGCATCTCGGGATCGGGGCGGAGTAGGGTCTCTGTGCGCAGCGGGTGGGGGCAAAACGCGCCGTCGTGAGAGCCCGGGGCGGTTGCCCCCGGTTGTGACGGAGCGTGGAGGCGGGAAACGAACCCGTTTCCCGCCTCCACGGGTAGTGGTGGAAACGAGGGGCGCCGAGGGCGCCCCTCATTTCGTTCTTGGCCCCCGTGGCCCGATGGGCCTGACGTGCCGATTCACGTCCCTTCTTCGACGGGTCGATCTGGTTTCGCGAGTCTCGTCACGGAGGGTGAGATGCGCTGGATCGTCGCAGTCGCCGGGTGCCTGCTGTGGGCCATGGGGCCTTGCCCGTCCCACGGAGGGGCGTCGATCGAGCGGTTCCTGGTGGAGGGAAGGGTCCATGTCACCCTCGTGACGCTCGACGACGGGACGCGCGGGGGCATCATATGGCAGGACACGGCGATGCCCCGCAGCGGCGAGGCACCCTTCCTCCGTCGGGGGCGCGTGCTGCACTTTCGTGGAGATGCCGTGCCGCCCGCTCACCTGGTGCCCGGCGTGGCCCTCGTCCTCCGCAACCCGCCGTGGGACCCCTCGATCTCAACCGCGCTGGGCGTTTCCCTCGACTAGGACGTCTCCCGCCCGGCGAAGGCATCGTCCCGCGGGGGCGCCGGGTTCCGGTGCCTCGGTTCGGGAGGTCGCCGAGTCGTGCGACCCGGCGTGGGGCCGAAGGCCGACGCCGCCCTTGCGCGTCGGGGCAGACCCTGGTTTCATGGCACGGTCTTCGAAGCTGAGGAGGAGGCCCCATGAAGCTCAAGCAGATCTCGATATTCCTCGAGAATTCCCCCGGCAGGCTGTTCGAGGCGACCAAGGCGCTCGGCGACGCCGGGATCAATCTCCGGGCGTTGACGCTGGCCGAGTCGGCGGACTTCGGCGTGCTGCGCCTGCTGGTCTCCGACGTGGCCACTGCGCGCCGGATCATGATGGAGAAGCATCTCCCCGCCCGCGTCGACGAGGTGGTGGCGGTGGAGATCGACGACCGGCCGGGGAGCCTCGCAGGGATCCTGAAGCCCCTTCTCGACGCCCGAATCAACGTTTCGTACATGTACGCATTCACGGGCTTCTCTTCGGGGCGGGCCGTCATGATCTTCCGCTTCACCGACAACGACGAGGCCGAACGGGTGCTCAGGGCCCAGGGTGCGAAACTGCTCGACGCCGCCGCTTTCGGCATGCTGGAAGGGGCGGGATGAGTTCCTCAGGATTCCAAGGGAGGCGCAGCCATGAGTGAAGACTCCGGGTTTCGGTGCCAGAAGTTCGCCGTCGTCGGGGCGGGCCCGGTCGGGTGCATCGTGGCAGCCTATCTGGCCCGGGGCGGGTACGACGTCACCCTGTGCGACGTGGTGCCAGCCTTGGTGGAGGCCGCGCGGTTGCCGGGGATCTCGATCGAGGGCGCGGAGAACTTCCAGCAGGCCGTCCCGAAGGTGCTCACACGCATCGACGACCTGGCCGCCGATCCCCCGGACGTGATCATCGTGACCGTCAAGGCCACGGCGCTGGCCCTCTTGGCGTCTGCGATCCAGGGCTTCCACCGGCCCGGCATGGTCGTGGTCAGTTGGCAGAACGGGATCGACACCGAGTTGGTGCTTTCGGAGTTCCTCGGGCGCAAGTCCGTGCTGCGGGCCGTGGTGAACTACGGGTGCGCGCTCACGGCACCGGGGCAGATCCACATGGCGTTCCACCACCCGCCCCACTGTCTCCAGGAACTGGACCCGGCCGCGAGGCCCGCCGCCGTAGCGGTGGCCGAAGCCCTCACGCGGGGGGGACTGCACACCGAGCGCACGGACGAGATCGTGCGGATGGTGTGGCGGAAGTCGATCATGAACGCCTGCATGAACCCGGTGTGCGCGGCGACGGGCATGACCATGGCCCAGGCGATGCGCGACCCGATCATCTCCCAGATCGTGGATCTCCTGATCAAGGAGGGGGTCGCCGTGGCGCGGGCCAACGAGATCTCGCTGGGCTGGGAATACTACCCCTATGCGGTGGAGTACATGCGCAAGGCGGGCGACCACAAGCCCTCGATGCTCATGGACATCGAGGCGCGCCGCCGCACCGAGGTGGACTTCATCAACGGCAAGATCGTGGAGTACGGCGAGCGCGCCGGGGTGGACACCCCCTACAACCGGATGATTCG
>CAZGRT010000006.1:0-19411 GCA_964528225.1 uncultured Thermodesulfobacteriota bacterium
GCGTCCCGGCGCCGGCGGCCGCCAGGTCAGGGGAGCCGCAGGAGGGGCACGTCTCGGGGGGCGACCGACGCACGCCGCAGTGGTGGCACAGGAGGTCGGAGGGGCCCCGCGACCGGTGCAGCGTCAGGGCGATGGAGCAGCGCCGGCACCCCAGGGCCTCTCCGCAGCCCCGGCACACGAGGGCCGGGCTGAAGCCCCTCCGGTTGAGGAAGAGGAGCGCCTGCTCGCCGCGGCGGAGGCACTCCGCCACGGCCGCCCGGAGGGGCTAGGAGAGGAGCACCGGGGAGCGGCGCCGCCCCTCCTCCTGACGCAGGTCGATCACCTCGACCGACGGCGGCCGGGCGCCTCCGACGCGCCGGGGGAGGACCGCGCGGCGGAAGCGTCCCTCGATGGCCGCGTGGTAGGTCTCGATGTCCGGCGTGGCCGAGCCGAGCACGGCCACCGCCCCGCAGGCGCGCGCCCGAACCAGGGCGGCGTGTTTGGCGTGGTAGCGGAGCCCCTCCTCCTGCTTGTACGAGGGGTCGTGCTCCTCGTCCACGACGACGAGCCCGAGGTTCCGGACGGGGGCGAAGACCGCCGAGCGGGTGCCCAGCGCCACCCGTGCCTCCCCGCCGCGCACCCGCTCCCACTGGAGCCTCCGCTCGCGTTCGCCGAGCCCGCTGTGGAGCACCGCGACCCCCTGCCCGAACGCCTCCACGAAGCGCCCCAGCACCTGGGGCGTGAGCGCGATCTCGGGGACCAGGACGATCGCCCCGCGCCCGCGGCTCCGGGCCTCCTCCACCGCACGGATGTAGACCTCGGTCTTGCCGCTCCCGGTGACGCCCTCGAGGAGGATCGTGACGAACGCCCCGGCGTCCATCGCCTCCCGGACCGAGTCCACCGCGCCGGCCTGCTCCGGGGTCAGGGGGGGCCTCGAACCGGACCCCGCGAGCCCGTAGAGCGCCGGGTCCGCCGCGGCGGCGGGCTTCTCCCCCCGGGAGATCCAACCCTTCTCCACGCACCGCAGCAGGGCTGCCCGGGAGACCCCCTGCGCCGAGAGAAGGCGGGCCGAGCGGGGACCCTCCGCCAGGGCGCAGAGCGCCTGGGACTGGCGCGGCGACCGTGCGGCGACGTCGTCGGGGGAGGGCGCCTCCGGGAGCAGCCGGAACCAGTCCTCCCCGCGGGGCGCCTCCGGGGCCCTGACCCGCCACTCCCGCTCCACCCATCCCCGCTGCACCAACCGCCCGACCGCCTGCTGCTCCCCGGGCCGGAAGGCCGAGGCGGGGAGGACCTCCCGAGCCCGCAGCCGCCCCAAGACCCTCTCCTCTTCGGGCTCGTCGGTCCCGTCCCCGGGGCAACGCTCCCCGAGGCGGTAGACGACCTCGGATCCGGCGCGCGAACCGGGTGGGAAGAGCGCGGCGAGAGTCTCCCCCGGCGGGTGGTGGTAGTAGGCGGACAGCCACAGCCCGAACTGGAGGAGGTCGTCGGGCAACGAGGGGGCGGGGTCGAGGACCTCGAGCAGGTCCTTCACGCGGGACGTCTCGGCGGTGTCCTCCACCGCCACCACGAAACCCACGGTGCGGGCGCCGGAGAACGGCACCGCGCAGCGGGCGCCGGGGACTGCGAACGGGCCGAGGTGCTCGGGGATCCGGTAGTGGAAGGTGCGGTGGACGGGACGAAGAACGGCGACGCGGGCGTAGGGGCCCATGGGTCAGGGGCGGGGCTCGCCGAACGCCCTTCGCCAATCGGGAAGGGCCTCTCCCGACGGGAAGAAATCCAGTGGACGGCGCGCCCACGGCGGAGCCTCGCGGGCATCCACGGGCGGTCCGGTGAACTCGAGCCGCCTCCCGTCGGCCACCTGGAGCCAGGCCGGCCAGCCCCCGGGGCCCGGCGGCCCGACCTCCACGCTCTCCCACCCGTGCACGCGGATCGTCAGCGGCCAGAGGGGGCGCCGGGAGAAGATCACCTGCGGGAGATCGCCCTCCCCCTCGCCCCGCGCCCCCACGGTGTGGGCGACGCCGTCCTCGGAGCGCAGGGCGCGCGCGTACCCCGCGCGCGAGAAGTCGACGCCCGCGGCCTCCAGCGAGGCCCGCAACTCCTCCGGGTTGGACGACGCGAAGAGGTCCACGGCCCGCCAGAGGGCGGAAAAGACCCCTCCCACGCCGGGACCCGGGTCGAACGCCGTGGGTTCGCCGCTCACGGCGAGGGCGCTCGCACCCGGACCTCCCGCGTAGAGCCAGCCGTCGCGCCCGCCCCACCGGACGGGAAGCTGCACCGGCCCGGCGAGGGCCGCCGGGCGCGCCCGGCTCCAGCGTTGGAGCACCTTCGGCGCGGGAAGGACGTACGACCAGGCACCGCTCGCGGACAGCCACGCGGCTGCGACGCCTAGGAGACAGGAGCGGAGCCGGCGGGAGCGAGGCGACGGGGAGGCCGGGGAGGGCAAGGGGCGGTCGGTCGCGGTCAGGATCCGGTGCGCTCGCGCTGCTCCGCCTCGGACTTGCAGTCGATGCACTGGGTCGTCACCGGCCGCGCCTCGAGGCGCTTGAAGCCGATCTCCTCCCCGCAGGTCTCGCAGACCCCGTAGCTCCCGTCCTCGATCCGGTCGAGGGCTTCCTGGATCTTCTGGATGAGCTTTCGCTCCCGGTCCCGGATCCGCAGGACGAAGTTGAGGTCCGACTCGGCCGCCGCCCGATCCGTCGGATCGGCGAAGGTCTCCTCGCCCTCGCTGAGGTTGGTCATCGTGCTGCGGGCCTCGCCGACGAGGTCGTCGAGGCGAGACTGCAGGATCTTCCGAAAGTGTTCGCGCCGCTTTTCATCCATGGTCGACTCCCCGCTTCGACTGGCCGGCTCCTGCAAGGAGCTAGGATTGGCACTGCACGCGTGCTACTCTGTCGTGACCCGAGGGCGCTGGATTATAGCAACCCCTCCGTTCAGCCCGGAAACTCTATTTCATGCTCGGACGATTCTTCATCCTCGTCGCCGCCGTGCTGGTCGGCGCCTCCGCCTGGGCGGTCCCGCCGGACCCCACTATGCTGAGCGCCCGCTCCTTGGGCATGGGAGGGGCCCTGCGCAGCCTCGCCACGTCGGTGGACGCCCCGCGGCTCAACCCCGCGGCCGTGGCTCCGGAGCGGGGGTTCTTCGCCGGCGCCACCTACGCCACCCGCCGGGAAGGCGCCTTCGATGGCGGCTGCCTCACGCTCATCGACAACGTCACCTCCCCCATCGGCGGGGCGCTCCAGTACCTGCGCATGCAGGGGGACCGCACGGAGCGGGAGGACATGGGGCTGTCGTTCGCCGTGGGCCGCCGCGGGCTCTGGTGGGGGTTCACGCTGCGCTACGTCCAGGGACGCGAGCGCGGCGACTCCCAGTGGGAGGACGTGATCACCGCGGACGTGGGCTTCCTGTTCGAGCGGCCTTCGGGAACCCGGTTCTCCGTGGTGGGGACGAACCTGCTCGAGACCTCCCTCGACATCCTCGACCGCCACATCGCCGTCGGGATCGCCCAGGTGGACTTCCACGGCTGGGACCTGGCGGCGGACTTGGTCCGCAACCTGCGGGAGGACATCTCCAACGGGCTCGACCTGCACCTGGGCGCCGAGTACCGGCTGCCCTGGGAGGGGTGGCGGGCCCGCCTGGGACAGATGTGGCGCGGGGAGACCGGAAAGGACTACGCCTCGGTGGGATTCGGGTGGAACGGCTCGTTCCTGCGCCTGGGGTACGCGGTCCAGAAGGCCCGCCAGCGCAGCGACGAGTTCCTACACGTCTTCAGCCTGGAGGGTCTGTTCTAGCGCCTCGCCGGGGCGCTCGTAGGTGCCGCTCTTCCCCCCTTCCTTCCGCAGCAACCGCACGTCGCCGATCACCATCCCCTTGTCCACCGCCTTGCACATGTCGTAGACGGTGAGCGCGGCCACGCCCACCGCGGTGAGGGCCTCCATCTCCACCCCCGTCGACCCCGAGACGCGCACCTCGGCGCGGATGTCCACCCGATGGTCCTCCGCGACCAGATCGAAGTCCACCCGCACGGACGTCAGGGGCAGGGGGTGGCACAGGGGGATGAGCTCGGCCGTGCGCTTGGCGGCCATGATTCCCGCCAGGCGCGCCACCTGGAGGACATCCCCCTTCTCGAGGCTGCGGTCCTCGATGCGCCGGTAGGTCTCGGGCCCGACCCAGACGCTGCCCGCGGCCACGGCACGGCGGTCGGTCGGGGTCTTGGTCGTGACGTCGACCATTCGGGCCCCCCCGCCCTCGTCGAAGTGCGTGAGCCTCGAAGAGGTCACGGAGCCGGCTTCACCTCGATGCGGTCGACCACGAGGAACTTGTAGTCGGCACCGAGGAAATCGAAGACCCCGGACGCGGTCACCTGGGCGCCCTTCTTCACGTTGAGCAACTCGTCCGCCTGGGGGTGGTCCTTCTTCAGGTACAGCCGCACCACGCTCGGGGTCCCGAGGGCGAAGCAGAAGTAGTCCTTGGTGTTGATCTTGGTCTTGCGGATCTGGTAGCAGAAGTCGCTCCCGGTGAACAGGAACGTCCCCGTGAAGCGCACCTTCTTGTCCTGGAAGGCCTCCGGCGCGCCCGCGAGCTCGGCCTGGGTAACCTCCTGGTAGGCCGCGGGATCGGCCTCCGTGGCATGCGCTCCCGAGTATAGGAACGTCAAGGCGACCAGGATCAGCAGCGTCGTCTTGCCCATGGCTTCCTTCCTTGCGGGCCCCGCCTCATCGGGCGGGGGCCCTTCTCAGGGTTTCCTGGCGCAGGCGAGCACCCAGACCTGCTCCAGCGACCGACCTTCCGCCCGCCACCGGCGGGCCGCATCCTCCACCACCTGCCGGCGCGTCCCGTAGGGGAGCCCCGGCATCAGCCCCGCACTCATGGGTTCCAGCCCGTAGAACGCCTCGAACCGGGCCGGAGAGAGTTGCACGCTCCAGCGCCGCACCGAGGGCTCCTCGAAACCCTCCCGCAAGGCCGCTTCCACCGCCGGCCACGGCGAAACGGCGTGGTTCCCGGCGGCTGCGCCCATCCTGGCCAGCGCGTCCGGCACCGGTTCCCCGTCCACCCAAACCCCGTCGAGGCTCGACAGGTAGACGTGACCGCCGCTCGCGAGGACCTGCCCCGCCGACGCGAGGGAACCCCGGGCGTCGGGGAGCATGAAGACGACGGCGTTGTACACCACCGCGTCGAAGCGGCACCGGAAGGTGTTCCCGAACCGGCAGGCGTCGGCTCCGACCAGCGGCACGGCGCCCCCCAGCCCGCGGCGGGCCTCCCGGAGCATGGGGAGGGAGAGGTCGAGTCCAACCGCTGCCCCGTCCGGCGCCACCCGCTCCCGGAGCAGCGCGAGGGACGCCCCGGTCCCGCAGCCGACGTCGAGCACCCGCTTGCCCCGGACCCCCGACCCCAGCGCCAGAAGTCCCTCCAGGAGGGTGCGAAAGAACCGGGACCCCTCTTCGAAGGCCTGGTACGCCCCGGCCCCGCGGTCGAAGTTCCCGCGGATCCGATCGCGGATCTTCCGAGCCCTCTGCTCCGCCTCTTCCACGAAACCTCCGCGCCGCCCCTTACGTGACGGGAACCGGCCGGTTACCCGCTCCTCGAGGCAAAGGCCGCACGGCTTCATTCTAGCAGCAAGGGTCCCGATACCCAAAAGGGGCAGCCAGCGCCGTCGGGTTCCCCCGGGGCCGGTGCCGCCGTCAACCCGCTTCGGCCTCGCCGCACTCTCCCCGAAACCCGCTGCGAGGCCCGGGCTGCACGGAAGTCTTGACACGGGCCCGGCTGCAGCCCGAGTCTTCTTCGAGCCGCCCGACCCCCCGCGCTCCCCGGACGCAGATCTGCCCTTGTCGGCCGGCGCACACATCGGAGGTACGCCCCCTTTGCTCGCCGAGCGCATCCTCACCTCCTTCCTGCGGGTCGCCAACCGGCGGATCCTCTCCCTGCAGGGAGGCGCCGAGGCCGTTCTTCCGGGGCCCCGGCCCGGCCAGCGCTGCATGCTCTACGTCCACGTGCCCTTCTGCCAGAGGCTCTGCCCCTACTGCTCGTTCAACCGCTTCCCGTTCTCGGAGGAGCCGGCCCGGGCGTACTTCCGCCGCCTCCGGGAAGAGATGCGCATGGTGGCGGACCTCGGGTACGACTTCCCCTCCGTCTACGTGGGGGGGGGGACCCCGACCATCCTCGTGGACGAGCTCGCCGACACGCTCGACCTGGCACGCCGCCTCTTCCGGGTAGAGGAGGTCTCGGCCGAGACCAACCCGAACCACCTGATCCCGGAGGTGCTCGAGCGGCTGGAGGACCGCGTGCAGAGGCTCTCGGTGGGGGTGCAGAGCTTCGACGACGGCTTGCTGCGGCAGATGGACCGCTACGACAAGTACGGGAGCGGCGACGAGATCCTCGCCCGCCTCCAGTCCGTCGCGGGAAGGTTCCACTCGCTCAACGCGGACATGATCTTCAACTTCCCGAGCCAGACCGAGGCTTCGCTCCTGCGTGACGTCGAGAAGCTCCGGGCCTCGGGCGCGAACCAGACCACCTTCTACCCGCTGATGACTTCGCCCGCGGTCCGACGCTCCCTCGCGGCCACGGTGGGCCGGGTGGACTACCCCCGGGAGTACCGGTACTACCGCCTCCTCAGCGACGCCCTGGAGGGGGCCTTCGAGCCCGCCACGGCCTGGACCTTCTCCCGGACCGCCGGGGCCATGATCGACGAGTACATCGTCGACTACGAGGAGTACGTCGGGATCGGCAGCGGCGCCTTCAGCTACCTGGGCGGTTCGATCTACGCGAACACCTTCTCCCTGGGGGAGTATGAGCGCGCCGTCGGGGGAGGCCGGACCCCGGTGACGGCCTCCCGGAGGTTCCCCCTGCGGGAGCAGATGCGATACAGGCTGATGATGGGGCTTTTCGGCCTGAGGCTCGACAAGCCGGCTTTCCGAGAGCGCTTCGGGGTGCCCGTCGAGAAGGGGCTCTGTCTGGAAACCGCCTTCTTCCGCACCGCGGGAGCCTTCGCCCAAGACGACGAGGAGGCCTTCACCGTCACGCCGAAGGGGAGATACCTCCTGGTCGCGATGATGCGCGAGTTCTTCGCGGGGGTGAACCACTTCCGGGACCATGCCCGGGCCTCCCTGTCGGCCGACGAGCGCGCCCTGCTGTTCGGCGAAGGCGAAGACGGAGCCGGCCGGTGCTAGGGGCGGCCGGGCCGTGATCGACGCGGCGGTGGAGGCGGCCCGGGCCGCCGGGGCGGTGCTGCGCGAGAGGTACCGCACGGGATTCGCGGTCCGCCACAAGGGGCCGGTGGACCTCGTGACCGACGTCGACCTGCGGTGCGAGGAGGTCATCCGGGAGAGCCTGGGGCGCCGGGCGCCCGGGACCGCGGTTCTCGGCGAAGAGGAGGGCCTCTCGCCGGGGGGGCGGGACCGCTGGATCGTGGACCCCCTGGACGGCACCGTGAACTACGCCCACGGCTACCCCTGCTTCTGCGTCTCGGTGGCGTGGGAGGAGGCGGGGAGGGTCGCCGCCGGGGTCGTGTACGATCCGCTGCGCGACGAGATGTTCACCGCCTGCCGCGGCCGGGGCTCGTTCCTCGACGGAGTGCCCGTGCGGGTCTCCGGCACCGCGCGGCTGGAAGCCTCGCTGCTCGCCACCGGGTTCCCCTACGACCGCCGCACCAATCCGCGGAACAACTACGAGGCCTTCGTCCGGCTCACGCACCTCACCCACGGGGTCCGGCGGGGAGGTTCCGCGGCCCTGGACCTGGCCTACACCGCGTGCGGGAGGCTGGACGGGTTCTGGGAGCCCGGCCTGAAGCCGTGGGACCTGGCGGCGGGGTGCCTGCTCGTGGAGGAGGCGGCGGGGACGGTCTCCGGGCTGGACGGCGGGCCCTTCACGCCCTACGGCGAGGACGTGGTGGCCACCAACGGAGCGATCCATGCCGAGGTGCTCGCGGAACTCGGCCGCCTCCTCTGACCCCGGTTTGTGCCGGGAGGCTGCAGGTGGTAGCTTCCCCAACCGTTTGCGGGAACCAGCCCCCGACGGAGCCATGCATGCGCGCGATCCTTCCGGCCCTGCTCGCCCTGTGGCTCTCGGCCTCCGCGGCCGCGGCCGGGCCCGAGCTCTGCGTGAGCCCCGGCGATCCGTTCCCGGACCTGTCCTTCCCCCATCTGCTGGCCCCGTCGGACCACGAAACCCTGGGGATTCCCGAGGGACCCTTCCGCCTCAGCGACATCCGCAGCGACCTCCTGGTCCTGGAGTTCTTCAACAAGTTCTGCCTCACCTGCTGGCGCCAGGCACCGCAGCTTCAGACCTTCTCGGAGCTCCTGAAGCCGGGCGACCTGGAGGGAAGGGTCCGGGTGCTGTCCGTCGCCGCGGGCAACGACGACCGCGAGTTGCAGGAGTTCCGCGACGAGTTCGACCTGTCGATCCCCCTGGCGGCGGACCCCAACTTCGAGCAGTTCTACGCCCTGGGGGATCCGGGAGGGACTCCGTGCACCGCCTTCCTGCTCCGCCGCGACGACCGCTGGATCCTGGCGGACTTCCACGTGGGGTTCTACGGGGACGTCGAGCTGCTCGCCCGGGCGCGCACCCTGCTCCGGGGCTGGAGCGCCCCTCCCCGGGCGACGGCGGAGCGGGGGGACGCCCCCGGGCCAGCACCGAAAGACGAGGGCGCGCGCACCGCCGCGTTCCTCTCCCGCGTCCTCGGGCGCCCGGTGGAGACGCAGCCCGTCACCCTCCCCGCAGGGACCCGGCTCTGGCGGGCTCGAGAGGCGGACGGGAGGCTCCTCGACGTGTACGCGCGGGTCGCGGCGCGGGAGCCGGTGTGCGACCTGTGCCACACCATCCGCTTCCTCTTCGCCTTCGACGACCGGGGACGGATTCGGGGGTTCGAGCCGATCTACGTGACGAAGTTCGGGAACGCCGTGTGGAGCCCCGACGACGCGCGCCGGCTGGAGGAGCGCCTGCAGGGGCGCCAGGTGGACGACCTTCCCTTCGACCCGCGGGTGGACGCGGTGACCAGCGCCACCATGAGTTCGGCCCTCGTCTTCGACGAGGTCCGCCGAGCCTCCCGCTACCTCCGGGACCTCCCCTAGTGCGCCGCTGCCCTTTCCCCGCCGGAGCCCTGCCGGGTGCGGGGGGCCGGCGTAGCGGGGTTCGGCCACGGGCGTTCCCCCTCCTCGCCGGACCGGGCGGGGAACAACCCCTTGCCTTCGGCGAAGCATGTACGGCAGCGTCCTGACGTTCCTCATCGCCATCGCGGTCCAGGCCCTCGCTCCCCGGGAGGTCGGCCCGGGCTGGACGTTGGGGGAAGCGCTGTCCCAGCTGCTTCCCCTGGCGGCGGCCTGGGCGGCCCTGCGTATCCGCTTCCGGCGGCTCATGGGGCGCGCTCTCCACGACGAGGCCGAGGCGCGGGCGCTCCGGGCTTCCTTCTCGGCCACCATCCAGGGGTACCAGGGCGTGATGCTGGTCCCCTTCGCCCTGCTGCTCTACGCCACCCACTACCCCGGCCTCGTGCTCGCACCGGCCGCCCGGGGATCGGAGGTGCTCGGCAGCGCGCTGGGGGTGCTGCCCTACGTCATCCTCCTGCTGGTCGTGTGGTGGGAAGCCTATCCCCTGCAGGGAGTCCTCCTGGGGCAGGAGGGGACCCGGCTCCGCTTCGTGGTCTCCCACGCCCGGATGGAACTGCCGGTCCTGGCGCCGTGGCTGCTGCTCATGGCCGTCTCCGACCTCCTCCACTGGCTCTGGCCCGCGGGCGCGTCGGCGCTGGAGGCGAACCCCCTCCTCCAGTTGCTCTACGCGCCCCTGTTCCTGGGACTGGTGGCCGTCTTCCTTCCCCTCCTGGTGAAGGCGCTCTGGGGGTGCCGGCCGGTTCCGCCGGGGCCCCTGCGCACCCACCTGGAGTCGGTCTGCGGTTCGCTGCGGCTGCGCGTGCGGGAGATCCTCTACTGGCCGCTCCTCGAGGGACGGGTGATGACCGCGGGCATCGTCGGGCTCGTCCCCCGCTTCCGCTACCTCCTGCTCACACCGGCCCTCGTCCGGGTCCTCTCTCCCGAGGAACTCGACGGGGTGGTCGCCCACGAGGCGGGCCACGTGCGGCACCGCCACCTGTGGTTCTACCTCCTGTTCTTCCTCGGGTACGTGTGTCTGGCCGCCGTGTTCTTCCGGCTCGCCGAGGCGGCCCTGGCGTGGTGGGGCATCGCCGACCCGGAGGCCCTGCGCCGGCCCCAGACGAGCTTCTATGCCTCCGCCGCCCTCACCCTCGGCCTCCTCGCGCTGCTCTTCGGCTACTTCCGGGGGCTGTTCGGCTCGGTCAGCCGGGCCTTCGAGAGGCAGGCGGACGCGTACGCGCTGGAGGCCACCGGCCGCCCCGAGCCCCTCGCCTCGGCACTGGAGCGGGTGAGCTTCCACTCCGGAGACATCCGGGACCTCCCCTCGTGGCACCACGGCTCCATCGGGGAGCGGGTCGGGTTCCTCTCCGCGGCGGCTCGCGACCCGGCGGTGCTGGGCGACCACCACCGGCGGGTCAGGCGCCTGACCCGAGCCTTCGGGATCGGGGTGGTGGCGGCGGGAGCCCTGGCGGCAGCCCTCCTCTCCGGGCCGCTCGACCGGGGCCTCGACGGGTTCGTGGCGGAGCGGGGCCTCCTCCACAGGGTCCAACGGGACCCCCGGGACGCCTCGTCGTGGTTCCTCCTGGGCAACCTCTACCAGGAACTCGGCCGGGAGCCGGAAGCGGAGACCGCCTACGACGAGGTCCTGCGCCTGGACGGGGACAACGCCGAGGCACTGAACAACCTGGCGTGGCTGTACCTCACGGCGCGGACCCCCCGTCTGTTCCGCCCCGAACGGGCCCTCGCGCTGGCGGAGCTGGCGGTTCGCCTGTCGCCCTCTCCCCACGTGCTCGACACTTTGGCCGAGGCCCGCTGGCGCACCCGGGACCTTCCCGGCGCCCTCCGCGCAATCGAGGCGGCCCTCGCCCAGAACCCGCCCAACCCGGGGTACTATCTCGCCCAGCGGCGGAAGTTCGCCTCCCGCCCGGAGGCAGCCCCGTGAAGGCCGAGCACACGGGACTCCTGGAGCGCCTGGAGCGCCTGGCCGAGGCCCTCGAGGTCCTCGGCGCCGCAGCGGGCAGGGGGGCCACGGCGGTCCCCGGAGGAGCATCGGCGTTCCTCTGGACCTCCGGCGGCTTCCGGGAGGTGCGCCGGCCGGCGGTGATGGAACCGCGGGTCCTCACCGGCATCGACCGGCAGAAGACGGCCTTCTACGAGAACGCCTCCCGCTTCGTCGCGGGGCGGCCGAGCCACGACGTGCTCCTGTGGGGGGAGCGGGGCACCGGGAAGTCCTCCCTGGTGCGTTCCCTGCCCGCCGCCCTCCCCGAGGCCCCCCTCGCGCTGGTGGAGGTTCCGGAGGATCGCATCCCCGACCTGCCGCAGATCCTCGACACCCTGGCCTCGGATCGCCGCCGCTGGGTCCTGTTCCTGGACGACCTCTCCTTCCGGGGGCCGGACGAGCGCTGCCGGGAGCTGAAGGTCCTCCTCGAGGGCGGGTTGGAGGCTCGGCCGGAGAACACGCTCGTGGTGGCCACTTCGAACCGGCGGCACCTGGTTCCCGAGTGGTTTCCCGCGGAGGGGGAGATCCACCCGGGCGAGTCCGTCGCGGAGGCGGTGAGCCTGGCGGACCGCTTCGGGCTCTCCCTGGGCTTCTACCCCTTCGACGAACCCACGTACCTCGAGGCGGTCTCGCGCCATCTCGCGGAACTGGGCGTCTCGCCTCCCCGGGGTTGGGAGGTCGAGGCGGTCCGCTGGGCCATGGGGCGGGGCATCCGCTCGGGCCGCTCGGCCCTCCAGGCGGCCCGCACCATCGCCGGGAGCCTCTGAGGGGAAGCCGATTCGGGGCCGACCGGCCGGAATCCCCCGACCTTCCGGTCCTTTCGGCCTTGTGGTACACAGTTTCAACTGCCCGTCGATCGGGGTGGGCCCCGGATCGGGAAGCGGAGAGTCGTGTCGCAGCGGTTCGCACGGGAAAAGGAACAGATCCTCAGCCAATTCATCATCCACCACGAGGTGGGCGACGCGGACGTCGGCACCCTGGCGGACCGCCTCGACCTCGCCCTGGACCGGGCCGACGCGCTTCACAAGGGCCAGCAGCGCAGGTCCGGCGAGGAGTACATCTGGCACACGGTCCGCACCGCGATGGAGGTGAGCCGCTTCGGGCGCATCGTGGACTGGGCGGCCGTGGAGGCGAGCCTGCTCCACGACACCCTGGAGGACACGACCTACACCTACCCGGAGCTCCGGGCCGAGTTCCCCGAGGCGGCGGACCTGGTCCTGGCCCTCACCAAGATCAAGGACAGCCGCGTCCACACCTACCAGAAGCTCTTCAGCTTCGTGCTCCAGGACATCCGCGTCCTGCTGGTGAAGCTCGCCGACCGCCTCGACAACCTCGAGACGCTGGGCGTGTTCAAGCGGGAGAAACAGTTGCGGATCGCCCGGGAGAGCGCCGAGATGTACGCCAACATCTGCCGGCGCCTGTGCATGACCGACGTGGCGGAGCGGCTCACGGAGAAGATCGGGCCGATCCTGACGCCGGAGGCCTTCGCCTCCTTCCAAAAGGCCCAGGCGGAGCTCAAGGAGGGCTGGACGCGGCCCCTGGAGGAACTGAGGGGTAAGCTGGCGGACGTCTTTCCCGGCGACCTGGGGGCCCGCGTGGAACTGCGCTGGAACCGCTACCGCCCCGACGTGCCGCCGCTTCCCGAGAACCTCTTCACCCTGCGCATCGTCACCGAGACCAGTGAGGACGCCTACCGAGCCCTGGGCCGAGTGCACCTGGCCTTTCGCGCCCTGCCGGGGACCTTCGCCGACACGCTGAGCGTGCCCCGGAACAACGGGTTCCGCGCCCTCGAGACCCGGGTCTCCTACCAGGGGCGCATCGTGAGCTTCTACGTGGCCAGCCGCGCGGCGGACCGGTTCAACCGGCTGGGCCTCCTGTCGATGGACATCTCCAGCCCCCAGTTCAACCTCGAGTACCTGGACGACCTGCGGGAGTTCCTGCAGAACGAGGCGATGGACATCCAGGACTTCCTGCGCTTCCACCGCCCGGACGCCATCCAGGTGACGAGCCCCAAGGGGGACGTGTTCAGCCTCGAGGAAGGCGCCAGCGCGCTCGACTTCGCCTTCGCGGTCCACGAGCAGCTCGGCCTCCGCTCCCGCGCCGCCAAGGTGAACAACCACGAGGTCGGCCTCGGCACCGTCCTGCGCCCGGGTGACCGGGTGGAGATCGTGGCCGCCCCGCATACGGTGGCCGACGACCGGTACCTGGCGTGGGCCCACACCCGGAAGGCGATCTACAGCCTGCGGCGCGCCATGAAGCGCCGGGAGGTGGAACGGGCCGCCGCCACGGGGCGCCAGTGGCTCCTGGACGCGGCGCGAGCCCAGGGCACGGACGAGGACGCGGCCCTGGAACTGGCCCGGGCTCGGGCCCTGGCGCTCTCGGTTCCGGAAGAGGAGCTGTGGCGTCGGGTGTGCCTGGGGCAGGAGGACATCGCCGCGATCCTGGGCGCGCCCGCCGGGGGAGGGCGGCGCCTGCCCGGCACCGCGATCCTGTGGCGGTGGCGCACCCGGGACGAAGGCCGGCGGAAGGTGCGGCGCTACGACTTCGACGACCCCCACATCCGGTTCTGTCCCACCTGCACTCCCCTGGAAGGGGATGAGATCGAGGGCGTCCCCGGCGAGGATCGGCTCCTCGTGCACCGTCAGGGGTGCGAACTGGCCTCCGAGCTCACCCGGCTGCCCCTGGCGTGGGACAAGGTGGAGAAGGGAAAACCCCGCGACGTAGGGATGGTGGAGCTCCAGATCCAGCTCGCCGACGGACCCGGCACGCTCTACTCGCTGCTCACCCCGTTCAAGGAGCTCGCCCTGGAGGTCCGCAACCTCCGACTGCCCCACGCGGGGGAGCACACCCTGCACATCCAGTTCGAGGCGGGAAGCGACCGGGCCCTCAACCGGCTCCTGCGCGCCCTGCGCAAGAACGGGTTCGTCAAGGAGATCCGGGTGTTCCGCTCCGTCACCGGAGAGGCCGCGGCCTCCCCGTCCCCTTCGGCCAGGGCCCTCACCACCCCCAGGTGAGGTACTTGTGGATGGAGTCGGCCGCGGTGCGCCCGGCTCCCATCGCGAGGATCACGGTGGCCGACCCGGTCACGATGTCCCCTCCGGCCCACACCCCCGGCTTGGAGGTCTTCCCGCTCTCCTCGTCGATCACGATGTAGCCCCACTTGTTCAGCCGCAGGCTCTCGGTCGACTGGGTCAGGAGCGGGTTGGCCCCGGCGCCCACCGAGATCACCGCGAGGTCGCAGGGCATCTCGAACTCCGAGCCAGCGACCGCCACGGGCCGGCGGCGACCCGAGGCGTCGGGCTCCCCCAGTTCCATGCGCAGGCACTCCATCCCCACGAGCCTGCCCTTCTCGTCGCCGAGGAACCGGGTGGGGCTTGTGAGCAGGTGGAACTCGATGCCCTCCTCCTCCGCGTGGTGGATCTCGGCCGCGCGAGCCGGCATCTCCTCCCGGGACCTTCGGTAGACCACGCGCACGCTCTCGGCGCCCAGCCGCATGGCGGTGCGGGCGGAATCCATGGCGACGTTGCCCGCGCCGAGCACCACCACGTTTCGCCCCCGGGGCACCGGGGTGTCGAACTCGGGGAACCGGTAGGCCTTCATGAGATTCACCCGGGTGAGATACTCGTTGGCCGACAGGACCCCCACCAGGTTCTCCCCGGGGACGTCCAGGAACTTCGGGAGGCCGGCGCCGACGCCCACGAACACCGCGTCGAACCCGTCGGCCAGGAGTTCATCCACCGTCATCGAACTCCCGATGACGTTGTTGCAGCGCACGTCGGCCCCCAGTTGGCCCAGCAGCGCCACTTCGTGGAACACGATCTCCTTGGGGAGCCGGAACTCGGGGATCCCGTACACGAGCACGCCGCCCGGCTTGTGGAACGCCTCGAACACGGTGACCTGGTGACCCTTGAGGATCAGGTCGCCCGCCACCGTAAGCCCGGAGGGTCCCGAGCCCACTACCGCGACCCGCTTGCCCGTGGGCTGCGCCACCTCGGGCAGGTCCGCTCCCCCGCCGGCCCGGGCAGCGTCGGCGGCGAACCGCTCCAGGTTGCCGACCGCGACCGGGGGGATCCCCTTGCGTCCCACGACGCACAGCCCCTCGCACTGGATCTCCTGGGGACACACCCGGCCGCACACCGCGGGCAGGCTGTTCTTCTCCCAGATCTTCCGGATGGCGCCGTTGAAGTCGCCCTCGCGGATGAGCCCGATGAAGGCCGGGATGTCGACCCCCACGGGGCATCCCTTCACGCAGTTCGGGTTCCGGCACTGCAGGCAGCGGGCCGCCTCCTCCTGGGCCATCTCCGGCGTGTAGCCCAGAGGCACCTCGTCGAAGTTCCGCTTGCGGACCTCGGGCTCCTGCTCGGGCATGCCGACCCGGGTCGGCTTCTCGGTCTTCGTCTCGTCTGCAGCCATGGGGGTCCTCCTCGGAAGTGGTACAGAAGCGTCAGGCGCCGCGGGGGCCGGAGGCGCCGATCCGGCAGCGGTGGTCCTCGAAGGCGTCCTTCTCCACGGCCGAATACGCCTGCAGGCGCTTCATCAAACCCTCGAAGTCCACCTCGTGACCGTCGAACTCGGGCCCGTCCACGCACGCGAAGCGGTTGGCTCCCCCCACCTGCACGCGGCAGCCCCCGCACATCCCGGTGCCGTCGATCATGATGGGGTTGAGGCTCACGAGCGTGTGGACGCCGTGCTCCTTGGTGAGCTGGCAGCAGAACTTCATCATCGGCACCGGGCCGATGGTCACGGCCAGCTTCACGTCGTTCGCCTCGAGCACCTCGCGCAGCACGTCGGTGACGAACCCGTGGTGCCCGTAGGACCCGTCGTCGGTGCAGACGTGGAACTCGTCGGAGACCGCCCGCATCTGGTCTTCCAGGATGAGCAGTTCGCGGTTGCGGGCCCCGATGATCGTGATGACCCGGTTGCCGATCTGCTTGAGGCCCCGCGTGATGGGGTGGAGCACGGCGACCCCGGTGCCACCGCCCACGCAGACCACGGTCCCGAGCTTCTCCAGGTGGGTGGGCCGGCCCAGGGGCCCGATGACGTCCTGGAAGGCCTCGCCCACCGCGAGGGTCTTGAACAGGGCCGTGGACTTCCCGACGACCTGGTAGATCACCGTCACGGTGCCGTTGCTCGGGTCCGTGTCCGCCATGGTCAGGGGAATGCGCTCCCCCGTCTCGCTCGCCTTCAGGATCACGAATTGGCCCGGCCTGGCCTTGGCCGCGATACGCGGCGCAAAGATCTCGTTGAGCACCACGGTGCCGTTGGCCATCTCTTCTCGTCGCACGATGTTGAACATGGTCGCCTCCGGGGGCATGGGAGCGGTCGCGGCCGCTCCGGGGTCAGACGTGGTGGGACCCGAAGGCCTGGACCCAGGTCTCCGTGAGCTTCTCCGTGCGGTGCCGGAGGCGCTGCGAGATCACCATCACCAGCCGGCTCATGAAGCGGTACCCCAGCTCCGGGTTGCGCTCGAACAGGTCCAACAGGGCCTGCCCGGGGACCGAGAACACCGTGGAGGGCCGACGGCAGCGCGCGGTGGCGGTGAGCGTCGCCGACGAACTGAGCAGCGAGGACCACCCCACCACGTCCCCGGCCCGGAGCACGTCCACCACGATGGGGCGTTCGAGGATCTCGTGCTCCACCGTAAGGGCCTCCTCGTAGTCGATGGAGGTCTTGAGGATCTTCTCGGTGACGCGGAGCACGAGGTCGGCCTCCCCCTCCAGGAGCCCGAAGAAGTGGGTCGCCGGAGCGTCCTGCTTCAGGATCTCCTCCCCCGCTCCCAGCTCCTGGACCTTACACAGGGATGCGATGGCCCCCCGCTGCTCCGGAGTCAGCGAGGAGAACACTCCGAACCCGGCCAGCCGGTCGCCGTCCAACATGGGATGCTCCTTCCCTTCGGGTTGAGGTGGCGCCATGCTAGGCGCATCGGGAGGATCGGGCAAGGCCTTTTTAGCCAAAGTAAATTGACTTCATTCTGGCTAAACGATCTCCGGGCCTGCACTCTAGGACGAGACGCCCCGCTGGGGTATGGTGCGGTGGGAGGCGGAACACGGCGATGCGCGATCAGGGGCAGGGCGAGACCCGCGGACGGGGGAGGGCCGACCCGGAGCACTGGGTCAGAGACCACGGGGACATGCTGTTCCGCTACGCGCTCGTGCGCGTCGGCGACCGGGAGGTGGCCCGTGACCTCGTCCAGGAGGCCCTGCTCGCCGGGCTCCAGGCCCGCGGCCGGTTCGCCGGGCGCTCCAAGGTCGGGACGTGGCTGGTGGCCATCCTCCGGAACAAGATCGCGGACCACTTCCGGACCCGGGCGCGGGAGCATCCATCGGCGGAGCCGGACCTGGAGAGCACGTTTTTCCAGGAAGACGGGGCGTGGAGGGAGCCGCCCGAAGCCTGGGTCCCGGACCCGGGCGAGGCCCTCGGCCGCAGGCAGTTCTGGCAGGCCCTAAAGGCGTGCCTCGCCACCCTCTCCCCCCGCCACGCGAGCGCCTTCGTGCTGCGCGAACTCGAAGGCATGGGGACCGGGGAGCTGTGCGAAGCCCTCCAGGCGACCCCCGGCAACGCCTGGGTGATCCTCCACAGGGCCCGCCTCGCGCTCCGGCGCTGCCTGGCGCGCAGCGGCTTTGCCGCCGTGCGGGAGGAAGGCTGATGCTGACGTGTCGGGAGACGGCGCGGCTGGTCTCGAAGGGCCTCGACACCCGCCTCACGCTGCGGGAGCGCTGGCAGGTGCGCCTCCACCTGCGGCTGTGCGAAGCCTGCCGGAGCTACCGTGCCCAGCTCCGGCGACTCCGGGCGATCCTGCGCCGCGGGCTCGGAGCCTGGGAGGCGCCGACGACCGACTCGCTGACCCCCGAGGAGCGCGACGCCCTGGAGCGAACCCTAGCCGCGGCCGGGTCCTCCCAGCCCTAGTCTCCCGAGCCGGAGGCCGCCGGGATCGACACGACCTCCACGCTGCCGTACCTCTCCCACGCCGGGTCTTCGGCCTCCACGGCACCCACCACGACCGTCACCGTCGGGGCTCCGCCGAAGTGCCGGGCCGCCGCCCCGCTCGCCTCCGGCGCCCCCACCCCGCCGATCTCCGCGACGTAGCGGCCCGGAAGGTCCGAGGGCAGGTCGTCGAGCTCGAGGGAGAGCCTCTCCCGCACCGTGCTGGCCGGGTCCTCGTAGCGGAAGACGTGGCGGTTCACCAAGGCCTCCTTCGCCCGCTCCACCTCCTCCGCTCCCAGACCCGCCCTCCCGGCCTCCTCGGGAATCGAGCGCAGCAGCCCGAGCACCTCGAGCACGGTGTCGCTCCGCGTCGCGGCCGTGACGCCGAGGACCCCGAACCGCGGCAGGGCCTGGTAGAAGCTCCCCACGCCGTAGGCCAGTCCGCGGTTGGAGCGGACCTCCCGCACGAGCCGGGACTGGAACCCGCCGCTGCCGAGCACGTGGTCCGCCACCTCGAGCGGCGCGAAGTCGGCGTCGGTGCGGCCGGGGCCCAGCCGGGCCCAGAGCACGGTGGTCTGCGGGATGGGCCGGGGAACGAGGATCGTGACGGGGGCCGGCGGGCTGGGCGGCTCGATGTCTTCGAAGCCCCCCCCGGCGGCAGGGAGCACCCCGAGGCGCGCTTCGAGGGCTCCGAGCAGCTCCGCCCGGTCGAAGTCCCCGGCGACGCCGGCCACCCATTCGCCCTCCCGGACCAACCTCGCCCACAAGGAGACGACGTCGTCCCGGGTCACCCTGCCGGCCGTCTCCGGGGTCGGGACCACGCCCCGGGGATGTCCCCGGTAGAGGGCGCGCCGCATCTCGCGAAACGCCAGGCCCGACGGGTCGTCGACCTCGCGCCGCAGGCGCTCGGAGACCTGTCCCACCGCCCATCGGACCCGCTCCTCCCGGAACTCCGGGCGGAAGAGGAGATCGGAGAGCAGATCGAGCCCCTCGTCGACATCGGAGGGAAGCGCCGACAGGGTCACCCAGCCCGCGTCCCGGCCGAGGCCCAGGGAGAGCTCGATGGCCCGGCCTTCGAGCGCCTCGTCGAACGCCTCCGGGGGCCTCTCCCCGGCCCCCCCGGTCCGCCAGGCCAGGGCGGTCACGTCGGCCAGCCCGGCCTTCTCCGGCGGGTCGTAGAGGCTCCCCCCCCGAAACGCCAGGTAGACCCGCACCAGCGGAACGGTCCGGTCCTCCAGGAGGAACACCTCGACTCCCCCCGAGAGTACGGCCTGTTCCAGGACCGGCGGGTCGAAGCGCACGGAGGGGAAGGTCGCCGTCCGAGGGTCCGGCCCCCGCGCCGCGGTGCAGGCCAGGCACGAAAGGGCCACGCCGGCCAGCCACGCACGGCGCAACCTCACGAACCACCTCCCCTCGGCCGCAGAACCGCCAC
>CAZGRT010000007.1:0-1865 GCA_964528225.1 uncultured Thermodesulfobacteriota bacterium
CCGACGGTTCCTCTGCCCGGGCCGGTTTCTTTGGGCAAGAGCCGCCGCAAACGGCACACCGCATCGGCCCAGGAGTCTAGCTACGCGCACGACCGGTGCGTGGGAGCACCGGGACTGAGGGACGGCGCATGCCCGCGGATGCTGGGCGGTAGCCGTTTTTTGTCGCGAACCGTGAGGAGGTGTGAGGAGAGATCGATGCCCACCATCAACCAGCTCGTCCGGAAGGGCCGGACCCGGATCCGCAAGAAGACCAAGTCTCCCGCCATGGAGAACTGCCCGCAGAGGCGGGGGGTGTGCACGCGCGTGTACACCACCACCCCGAAGAAGCCCAACTCCGCGCTGCGGAAGGTGGCCCGCGTACGGCTCACCACCGGCAAGGAGATTACCGTCTACATCCCGGGCGAGGGGCACAATCTGCAGGAGCACTCGGTGGTTCTGGTCCGGGGCGGCCGGGTGAAGGACCTGCCGGGTGTTCGCTACCACATCGTGCGGGGCACTCTCGACACCGTTGGCGTGCAGAACCGTCGTCAGAGCCGGTCGAAGTACGGCGCCAAGAAGCCCAAGTAGGAGCATTGAGCCGTGAGCGCGAAGTTCAACAAGTTCGGTAAGAAGGCTCCCGTCCAGAGGGCCGAGCCGGCCCGCGCCCGCAAGTTCCGCCGGATCGCGGACGCGCGATACGGGGACGAGGTGCTCGGCAAGCTCATCAACAAGGTGATGTGGGACGGGAAGAAGAGCACGGCCGAGGGCATCGTGTACGGCGCCCTCGAACTGGTCGAGACCCGGTCCAGCCAGAGCGGCCTCGAGGTGTTCCACGCGGCGCTGGAGAACATCAAGCCTGCCCTGGAGGTGAAGTCGCGGCGGGTCGGCGGCTCGACCTACCAGGTGCCCGTGGAGGTGAGCCCGAAGCGCCGTCTCTCCCTCGGCATCCGCTGGCTGGTGGAGTACGCCCGCAGCCGAGGGGAGAAGACCATGCGGGAGAAGCTGGCCGGGGAGATCCTCGATGCCCAGCAGAGCCGCGGGGGAGCGGTGAAGAAGCGGGAGGATACGCTGAAGATGGCCGAGGCCAACAAGGCCTTCGCCCACTTCCGCTGGTAGGCCTGCCCGACGGCCCAGCCTCCGAGGGGCCCGTGTCGAGGACGACGCCGGTCGAGAGGTACCGGAACATCGGGATTGCCGCCCATATCGACGCCGGCAAGACCACGACCACCGAGCGGATCCTCTTCTACACGGGGGTGAGCCGAACGCTCGGAGAGGTCCATGAGGGCACGGCCGTCATGGACTGGATGGAGCAGGAGCAGGAGCGCGGCATCACGATCACGGCGGCTGCGACCACCTGCTACTGGAAGGGGCACCGGATCAACATCATAGACACCCCCGGGCACGTCGACTTCACCGTCGAGGTGGAGCGGAGCCTGCGGGTGCTGGACGGTGCGGTCGCCGTCTTCTGCGGGGTGCGGGGAGTGGAGCCCCAGTCGGAGACGGTTTGGAGGCAGGCGGACCGGTACTGCGTCCCCCGCGTGGCCTTCGTGAACAAGATGGACCGGGCGGGCGCGGATTTCGGCGGTGTGGTTCGCCAGATCCGGGAGCGGCTCGGGGCGAGGCCCCTCCCGGTGCAGATCCCGCTGGGTGCGGAGGGACGGTTCGAGGGGGTGGTCGACCTGGTCTCCCGCCGGGCCAGGATCTGGGACGAGGAGAGCCTGGGGGCGCGGTTCGAGGATGTGGCTATCCCGGACGCGGCCCGGGACGAGGCGGAGGAGGCGCGGGAGAGCCTCCTGGAATCCCTGGCAGACCTCGACGAGGCCTTCCTGGAGCGTTACCTGGCCGGGAGCGCCCCCTCCGAGGAGGAGGTTCGGGAAGCCCTGCGC
>CAZGRT010000008.1:0-2033 GCA_964528225.1 uncultured Thermodesulfobacteriota bacterium
CAGGCCAAGGGGCCGATGGACCAGGCCTCGGCCTTCACCGGCGTCCGGCCGGACTACTTCAAGCCGGTGATCGGGCTAGAACGCGGGCTGACCGACCCGATCACCGATCTCAACATGGGCCAGACCGCCGAGATCCTGGCCCACCGCTTCGGCATCCCGCGCGAGGAGGCGGACGCCTACGCGCTGGAGAGCCACCGCCGCGCCGTGGCCGCCCAGCAGGCCGGCCGCTTCGGCGACGAACTGGTGCCCGTGGAGGTACGGCGGCGCACGCCCGGCAAGAACGCCGGCGTGGAGGAGAGCGCGTCGGTGCACGCGCAGGACGAAGGGCCCCGGGCCGACAGCTCGCTCGAGGCCCTGGCCAAGCTCAAGCCCGCCTTCAAGCAGGGCGGCACCGTCACCGCGGGCAACTCCTCCCAGATGAGCGACGGGGCCGCGGTCTCGGTGGTCATGAGCGCGGACCGGGCCCGCGCGCTGGGCCTGGAGCCTCTGGCCCGCTTCGTCGCCTTCGCGGCGGCGGGGGTAGATCCCGCCGTCATGGGGATCGGCCCCGTGGAGGCGATCCCGAAGGCGCTGCGGCTCGCCGGCCTCTCCCTCGCGGACGTGGGTCTCCTGGAACTCAACGAGGCCTTCGCGTCCCAGGCGCTGCACGTGATCCGCACCCTGGGCCTCGACCCGGCCCGGGTGAACGTCAACGGCGGCGCCATCGCGCTCGGGCACCCCCTGGGGTGCACCGGCGCAAAGCTCACCGCCACGCTGCTCCACGAGATGCCGCGCCGCGGGGCCCGCTACGGCGTGGTGAGCATGTGCATCGGCGGAGGCATGGGCGCCGCCGGCGTCTTCGAGAACCTGAGAGGGTGAGGCCGGCCGAGGCGGCCCGCACCCCAACGCGCGATCAGGAGGAGAGACCCCATGTCGGATTCGTCTTTCGTGAGAGGCGGCAGCTTCCTCGTCCGGGAGTCCCCGCCGGACGAGGTCTTCACCCCGGAGGACTTCTCCTCCGAGCAGCTCCAGTTCGCCAAGACCGCGCGCGACTTCATGGACAACGAGGTCATCCCGCTCTCGGCCCGTATCGAGGCCAAGGAGGAGGGCCTCGTCCCGTCGCTGCTCCGCAAGGCCGGCGAACTCGGCCTGTTCATGGCGGACGTGCCCGAGCAGTTCGGGGGGCTCTCCCTCGACAAGGCCTCGAGCGCGCTCGTGGCCGAGAACCTCTCGGGCCAGGGGTCTTTTGCGGTGGCCTTCGGCGCCCACTCGGGCATCGGCACACTGCCGCTGGTGTACTACGGCACCGAGGAACTCAAGGCGAAGTACCTCCCCGGCCTGGCGAGCGGGGAGACGGTGGGGTGCTACTGCCTCACCGAGCCCACCTCCGGCTCCGACGCCCTCTCCATCCGCACCAAGGCGGTGCTCGAGCCCGACGGGGCCCACTACCGGCTCAACGGCACCAAGATGTGGATCACCAACGGCGGCATCGCCGAGGTGTTCACGGTGTTTGCCAAGGTGGACGGGGAGCACTTCACCGGCTTCGTGCTCGACCGGGGCACCCCGGGACTCAAGGTGGGCCCCGAGGAGCACAAGCTCGGCATCGTCGGGTGCTCCACCACCACCGTGATCCTGGAGGACGCCCGGGTCCCGGCCGCCAACGTGCTCGGCGAGGTGGGCAAGGGGCACAAGATCGCCTTCAACATCCTCAACATCGGCCGCTTCAAGCTCGGCGCCGCGTGCGTCGGGGGCGGCAAGCGCGTCCTCGCCGAGGCGCTGGCCTACGCCCTGGAGCGCAAGCAGTTCGGCCGCCGCCTGGCGGACTTCGGCCTCATCCGCGAGAAGCTCGCCCGCATGGCGGCGAAGACCTGGGCGGTGGAGGCCGCCGTGTACCGGACCGTGGGCCTGATCGACCGACTGCTCGCCGCCGAGCACGCCCAGGGCGAGGCGGCGCTCCAGGGCATCGAGGAGTACAGCGTCGAGTGCGCGATGGTGAAGGTGCTCGGCAGCGAGGTCCTGGACTTCGTCGTGGACGAGGCCCTCCAGATCCACGG
>CAZGRT010000009.1:0-5116 GCA_964528225.1 uncultured Thermodesulfobacteriota bacterium
GGCATGTCGCTAACAAAATAAAGGAACTTTCCATCGTTACTGATTGATGGATGTGCAACCGAAAAGTCGGGGCTGTTCAGAAAAAAATCGCCTGTTTTTTCCCATTCTCCGTTTACTTTTTCAGCAATAATAATCTGCAAATGCCGCACCTCGAGCTCGTCGAGCTCGACCCCCGGGCGGAGGTCTCCGTCGATGACGAGCAGGATCGAGGTCTCCCCGCAACTCGCGAGCAGGGTCAGGCAGAGGGCGGCGGGAGCCAGGAGCCAACGGCCGGCGACGCGGCGAATCCCTCGGGTCCGCCTCGAGTCTCGAAGTGATGACATTCCGCCCCCTCCCGCTTCGCGTGGACTGAAGGCCCCGCCCCGTGGCACTGCACCTCGAGCACGTCCTCCCGGGTGTAGGAGTCCGGCCCCGGCATCCACAGGCACAGCGCCTCGTCCACGAGCCGCCCCGTCTCCGGCTCCACCGCCTGCACCCAGCGCAGGGTGCGGCCCTCCAGCCGAGGCGCGGCCCCGTCCCGGCCCCTCAGCACGGCCCGCGCGAGGGCCGCCGCCCCCGGGCCGCTCGCACGCACGATGGCGACGCCCCCCTCTCCGGGGGGCGTCGCGACGGCGGCAATGGTGTCGTCGAGGCTGCGCACGGGACGCGTCCCGGGCGCCCGCCGGTACCTACGCGGTCCGGGCGGACGCCTTCATCTGCAGGCCCTGCTGGGCGATGCTCAGGATGTTGTTCACGAGCCAGTAGACCACCAACCCGGAGGGGAAGTTCAGGAACATGAACGTGAAGATGGCGGGCATCCCGTACTTCATCATCTTCGCCTGCGCCTCGCTGCCCCCCGCCATCGGGGTCATCATCTGCTGCAGGAACATGCTCGCCCCCATGAGGAGCGGCGTGATGTAGTAGGGGTCCTTCGCCGAGAGGTCCTGGATCCACCAGAAGAAGGGGGCGTGGCGCAGTTCGATCGTCTCCAGCAGGATCTTGTACAGGGCGAAGAACACGGGGATCTGGATGAGCATGGGGAGGCAGCCCCCCAGGGGGTTCACCTTGTGGGTCTTGTAGAGCTGCATCATCTCCATGTTGAGCCGCTCCCGGTCCTTGCCGTAGCGCTCCTTGATCTTCTGCAGCTTGGGCTGGAGCTCCTTCATCCGCTGCATCGAGCGGTAGCTCCGGGCGCTCAGCGGCCAGAACGCGCCCTTCACGAGGGTGGTGAGCACGATGATCGCGATGCCGTAGTTCCCGGTGAAGCCGTAGATCGCCTTCAGGAACACCATCAGCGGCTTCGCGATCACGTGGAAGAACCCGTAGTGCACGACGTCGTCGAGGTTCGACCCGAGGGGGGCCAGGGCCTCCGAGAGCTTCGGGCCGAGGTAGAGCCGGTAGGTCTCCGCGTGCTCGCCCCCGCTCGGCAGGTCGAACGCGGGGCCGGCCAGCTCGGCCTCCACCACCTTCTCCTGCCCCAGGTGCGCCCCGAGCCGCAGGCTGGTCCCCTCCGCCGCCGGCGGAACCGCCGCCACCAGGAAGTACTTCTCCAGCAGGGCCGCCCACGACACCCCGGAGCCCTCCTGGACGCCCTCCTTGACGTTCTTGACCTTCACCTCCTCGAACGCGCCGTCCTTGTAGTAGGCGGGGCCGGTGAAGGAATATCGGTCCTCGACCGTTCCGAAGTCCTGCACCAGCACGACGCCGAGCCGGTCGCGCAGCGCCTCGGCACCGGCGTTGCGCACCCGCACCTCGAGGGACACGTCGTAGCGGCCCGGCGACAGGGAATACACCTTCTCGATGGAGAGCCCGCCGGGGGTCTGCAGCCGATAGGCCACGCGGTCCTTCCCCCGCTCCACCTCCTCGTAGCCCTGGGCCCAGTCGGGCAGCGCCTGGACGAGCCGCGTCGCTCCGGCCAGGTCCTGGCCGGACGGTCCCCGAAGCAGGGCCACGGGACTGCTCGCGGCGCTCGTCCCCTCCCGGTACTCCTTGAGGCTCGCACCCACGACCACGGCGCCGCGGCTCGAGAGGTCCACCGCCAGGAGGTCGTTTTCGATCCGGGCCCGCGAGAGCGCGGGGGCGTCCCCGGAGGGGGCCTGCAGGGAGGCCGCGGGAGCCGGCGGCGTCAGCGGCACGGGCGCGGCCGGGGGCGCGGCGCTCGCCGTCGGCGCCGGGCGCTGCTCCGGCGGCGGGGCGGCGAAATACTGGAACAGCACGAGCACTGCCATGGACAGCGCTACGGCCAGGATGGTCCGCTTCAGCTCCATGAGATCCCTTCTGTGCCCCCTGCGGAGCGGGCAATTCCCGGTTCGGGGAGCGGGTCGACCCCCCCCGGATGGAACGGGTGACAGCGAAGGAGCCGCCGCACCGTCAGCAGCAGAGCCCGCCCGAATCCGAAGTTCCGGAACGCGCCCAGCGCATAGGTGCTGCAGCTCGGGTGGAAACGGCAGGTCCGAGGCAGCCAGGGCGAAAGGGCTGCGCGGTAGACCTTCAGGAGGGCGACGGCGGCGGCACTCGCCAATCGACCAGGACGGAATCGAGTTCCCGGCACAGGGCCTCCAGCGTCAAGGCAGCGGCCCCCGGCTTCGCGCTCACCACCAGATCCACGGGGGACGCGAACTGGCGCCTGCGGTGCCGGAAGTACTCGCGCACCAGCCGCTTCACGCGCGCCCGGTCGTGGGCCTTCCCGACCTTGCGCGACACCGCGAGCCCCAGGCGGCTCTCCTCCCCCGGGGCACGGGCCACCACGACCCGGAAGTGAACGCTGTGCCGGCTCCGCCCGGTGCGAAAGACCCGGTCGAACTCGGCCCGCTTCCGGATCCGGCATGCCGCGGGAAACGAGAAGGCCGCGCGGTCGATGCCGGCTACTTCTTCGGGATCTCCACGGAGAGGAGCTTGCGGCCCTTCCGGCGGCGCCGCGAAAGCACCTTGCGGCCGTTCGCCGTCGCCATCCGGGCTCGAAACCCGTGGACCCGCTTGCGCCGGAGCCGACTGGGCTGATAGGTGTGCTGCTGCATCTCGCGTCCTCCTCGGACGAAGGCGTGTATCGCCGGTTTGTCGCTTCATGGGAAAACCGGAAGGGTAGGGGATCGGCCTCGGACTTGTCAAGCAGCACCGGCCCTTTCTCCCCACCGTCCCCTGGCGGCTCCCCGGCTCCCCCGGGTACGATCCGCGGCATGGATCTCTCCGTCTACGTCCACGCCCCCTTCTGCCGCCGGCGGTGCGCCTACTGCGCCTTCTACAGCGGCGAGCCCCTGGAGCTCCTTCCCCCCTACCCGGAATGGGTCGCCGCCGAGGCACGGCTGCGCTCCGGCCCGGGGGGCTCCGGCGCGACCCTCTACTTCGGCGGAGGCAACCCCATCCTGCTCGGGCCCAAGGGCCTGGAGCGCGTTCGCACGGCGGTGGAGGGCGCATGGGGGCTCGCGGCCGACGCCGAGGTGACCCTGGAGATCGCCCCGGACGATCCCGCGGATCTCCGGGGCCTCCGGGCCGCCGGGGTCACCCGCCTCTCCGTGGGCGTCCAGGCCCTGGACGACCCGCTTCTGCGGCGCCTGGGCCGCGGCCACGACGCCAGGCAGGCCCTGGATTTCCTGGGCGCAGCCGCCGCCGAGGGCTTCCCGCGCCTCAGCGCCGACCTCCTCTACGGACTCCCCGACCTCGAGCCCGAGCAGCTCGCCGGGGCCGCCCTCCGCCTGGCCGACCACGGGGTCACCCACCTCTCCGCCTACAGCCTCGAGATCCACCCGGGCACGGCCCTCCACCGCGCCGCCGCCCGCGGCGCCTTCCGGCCCGCCGACGAGGAGCGGGAAGAAGCCCAATGGGCCGCCCTGGTCGAAGCCCTCGGAGCACGCGGGTTCCGCCTGTACGAGGTCTCCAACTTCGCGCGGCCGGGCTTCGAGTGCCGCCACAACCGGGCGTACTGGGACGGCTCCCCCTACGTCGGGCTCGGCCCGGGAGCCCACGGCTTCGAGCCCGACCGGGGCCCCTGGGGCACCCGCCGCTGGAATGCCCCGGGGCTCCGCGCGTACGGCGAGGCCGTCACCCGCGGCGATCCCCCCCCCGGAGGGAGCGAGGAACTCTCCCGGGAGCAGGCCCTCCTGGAGAGGCTCTTCCTCTCCTTCCGCTGCGACGAGGCCTTCTCCCCGGCGGCCTGGGCCCGCCGGTTCGGGCTGCCCCCGGCCCGGCTGGAAGTTCTGCACCGCGAACTGCTCGCCACCGGCCTCTTTCGCCCGGTCGGCGGCGACGCCGTGCGGCCCACCGCCGAGGCGCTTCGCCGGGCCGACGGCCTCGCCCTGTGGGCGTCCCGCCTTCTCGCCGACCCCGGGGCGTGACCCCGGCCACCCCCCTCTCCCGCGGAAGACGTCCGGGGGCGGCGGGCCCCCCCCGAAAGCACAGCACGGCAATGCGGGTGTTGACGCGCGTTCCCGATCGTGAGACTCTCAAACGGAGTTGCTGTTCACCGAGAATCGCGGATGTTTCCCGCTCCGCGAGAAAGGAGCTCCCCTTGAAGCGCTACGCCTTGCCCGCCCTCCTCGCGGCAGCCCTCGCCCTGCCCGCCACCGCCCCGGCCGAAGAGGTCACGTGGTCCCAGCACATCCGGCCGCTCTTCGAGGCCCGCTGCGCGGACTGCCACGGCTCCGATTCCCTGGAGTACCCGGCTTTCAAGCGCGACAAGGACCGCCAGCTCGCCCAGGGAAGGGGCCCCCGCATGGACTCCTACGCCCACCTCGTCTACTTCACCGCGTGGCCAGACACGGGTGCCCTCATGCGTCGACTCGACGACGGCAAGGGATCCCCCGAGGGGAAGGCCGGCAACATGTACGCGAACCTGGGCGATTCGGAGCCGGAGCGCCAGAAGAACCTCGGCCTGTTCAAGGCGTGGGTGGGCAACTGGACGCTCAAGCGCTGGAAGGACGTCACCAAGGAAGACATCGGGGCCGTCCTCGTCCCCTATTGAATCCCGGGCCTAGCCCGAACGCCCTCCCGCTTGACACCGGGGGGCCGACCGGAGAGAATGCCGCACCTCGGCCCAGGTAGCTCAGTCGGTAGAGCAGAGGACTGAAAATCCTCGTGTCGGCAGTTCGATTCTGTCCCTGGGCACCAGCACCTGCGAAGACGCCCCCCTGAAGCTGCCGCC
>CAZGRT010000010.1:0-6179 GCA_964528225.1 uncultured Thermodesulfobacteriota bacterium
GCGTGGACTACCAGGGTCTCTAATCCTGTTTGCTCCCCACGCTTTCGCGCCTCAGCGTCAGTTTCGTCCCAGAGGGCCGCCTTCGCCACTGGTTTTCCTCCCGATATCTACGGATTTCACTCCTACACCGGGAATTCTGCCCTCCTCTTCCGAACTCAAGCCAGGAAGTTTCCAATGCCCTTCCGGAGTTAAGCCCCGGGCTTTCACACCGGACTTTCCTGGCCGCCTACGCGCCCTTTACGCCCAGTAATTCCGAACAACGCTTGCACCCTCCGTATTACCGCGGCTGCTGGCACGGAGTTAGCCGGTGCTTCCTTTGGTGGTACCGTCAGCGGCCGAAGCCGGTTTCTTCCCACCTGACAGGGCTTTACGACCCGAAGGCCTTCATCACCCACGCGGCGTTGCTGCGTCAGGGTTTCCCCCATTGCGCAATATTCCCCACTGCTGCCTCCCGTAGGAGTCTGGTCCGTGTCTCAGTACCAGTGTGGCTGATCATCCTCTCAGACCAGCTACCGATCGTCGCCTTGGTGAGCCGTTACCTCACCAACTAGCTAATCGGCCGCGGGCCCCTCCCCAGGCGGCCGAAGCCTTTGACCTCAACTCCGAAGAGCCGTGGTCTTATGCGGTATTAGCCACCCTTTCGAGTGGTTATCCCACACCCAGGGGCAGGTTGCCCACGTGTTACTCACCCGTCTGCCGCTCTACTCGCCCCCCGAAGGGGACTTTCGCGCTCGACTTGCATGTGTTAGGCACGCCGCCAGCGTTCGTTCTGAGCCAGGATCAAACTCTCCAGTTCTTTCCTGGAGCGCCGTTTGATCCCATGCGCGGTCGCACGACCTACGCGCTTGTCTTGTCGCTATTCGGTTGTCAAAGATCGACCCGGAACCGGTGCCCCGGTTCCGTGGGGACAAGCGCTAAGCCTACCTGCCTCGCCCAGCCCCTGTCAATCCCTTTCCCCCATGCCCCCACCCCCGAGCCCAGGGAAGGCGCCTTATACCCTCCCCCCCAAATCCCTGTCAAGCTCCCTTCACCGACATTTGTAGGGAGCACATGATGTGTCCGGTGGGTATGACAAGTGAAGTGTCCGCTTTGCTGGCGGAGGACGGATTATGGGGGGCAACCAAGGAGGTTGCCCATGAGCATGTATCCGTCGTCGGCCGTGGAGCGGGCGATGACACGACACGAAATCATCCTGAGAGCCATGAGTGGAGAACTCACCTGGATCGAGGCCGCAGAGGTCCTCGACATGCATCCGCGCACCCTGCGGCGCTGGCGCGCGCGCTGGCAGCGAGACGGCTACGATGGGTTGTTGGACCGTCGCACCCAGCGCCCCTCTCCCAAGCGTGCCCCCGTCGAGGAGGTGGAGCGCGTCGTGCGGCTGTATCGGGAGCAGTTTCGGGGGTTCAACGTACGCCACTTCCATGAGTTGGCGGTGGCGGATCACCAGGTCACGCTCTCCTACAGCTACGTGAAGTGCGCCCTGCAGAAGGCGGGACTGGTCCCCAAGGCCAAAGGGCGTGGACGCCACCGCAGACGCCGTCCGAGACGCGAGCGCTTCGGAGAGATGCTCCACATCGACGGCAGCTTCCATCCCTGGCTGGCGTCGGTCGAGGAGCCCCCCTGCTGTCTGCTCGTGGTGCTCGATGACGCCACCAGCGAGATCGTGCACGCGCGCTTCTGGCCCCAAGAAACCACCGAGGCCGTCCTGACGGCCCTCTACGCGGTGGTGAGCCAGTGGGGGATCCCGCAGAGCTTGTACTCCGACCGAGCCAGCTGGGCCTTTCTCACGCCCAAAGCCGGCGGCCCGGTAGCCACCGAGACCTTGACCACGGTAGGGGAGGTGCTCGAGCGCCTGGGCGTGGAGCACATCCCCAGCTACTGCCCCCAGGGGCGAGGCCGCTCCGAGCGCATGAACGCCACCTTGCAGGGACGGCTGGTCAACGAACTGCACGCCGCGGGCATCTCGACCCTGGAGGCCGCCAACCGGTATCTGGAGCAACACTACCTGCCGCGCCACAACCAGCGCTTCTCCCAGCCTCCTGCCGATGCAGACAGCGCGTTCGTGGCCATCGACCCCATCGACGTGGAGATGGCCTTTGCATCGGTCCACACCCGTACGGTGGCACGGGACAACACGGTGCAGATCCACACCCAACTCTTGCAGATCGACCCCCAGCGGGGCCGAGCCAGTTGTGCGGGGCTGAAGGTGACGGTGCGATGCCATCGCACCGGGCACTACACGATCTGGAAGGACTGGCGGCTGCTGGGATGCTATGAGCCCGGAGGGCAACCCACGCAGGTCGAAACCGCGCTCGGCGGTGCGCTCACTGCGGGCTACGCCCTGCGCTCCCGCACCGCCGCCTGACCGAGCACAGCAGATCCTTCAACCGGCGGACACTTCATTTGCTACAAACCACCGGACAGTTCACTTGCTCCCGACAGGCGCGTCCCCGGCAAGGGAGGGGTCAGGGGCGGCCGGTCGGTTCCCGCGCGGAAGGCGGCTTGTCCGTCGCGTCCCAGGAGCCCCAGGCCGCCTCGACCCTGGACCGGCACAGGACGCACAGGCTGGGCCCGCCGGTCTCGTGGACGGCGCTCCCGGCGAGTCGCACCGCCTCGAGGCACCCGTCGCAGAGCGGGCCTTGCCGCGGGACGCCGAAGAAGGTCCTGCCCAGGACCTCCACGTGCGGCGCCGCGGCCGGAAGGGGTCGATCCGAGGCGAAGGTGCAGCCGCACAGCCGACAGGAAGACATCTGCGCCTCCTCCCGCCGGAGGCCGGCGTCTCCCGGGGCACGACGAGACGGGAAAGGAAGGTCGGGGAACGCCTCGAGAAAGGCGAGGCGCGAAAGCGAAGCCGGGAGGGGACCTCCGTACGCAGCCAATGTAGGGGGCGGCCGTGGCTTTCGCAACGGCCCGCGCCCGGGATTACCCGCCCGGCCATCCGAAATGGCCTCGCGGGCCGGGGGTTTCTTCTCGGGGGGCGGCGGGTTATCCTCGCGCGGTCTCTTCCGTGAGGGAAACCATGCCCTGGCCGATCCCCTGCCCGAACTGCCGCCGCTTCGTCCCCTCCGACGTGGTGAACTGCCCCCACTGCGGGCTGCTGCGTCCCGGGGAGCGCTGGCGCCGGCGGCTGACCTCCTGGCTCACGGACGACCCCAGGCTGCTCCCCCGGATCATCGTCGGGGTGAGCGTGGCGTGGTTCGTCCTTTCGCTGCTGGCGTCCCCGAGGGGCGTCGGCCTGTCCGCGAATCCCTTCTCGCTGCTCTCTCCCTCCGACCAGAGCCTGCTGCTCCTCGGGGCCACGGGCACGCTCCCCGTGGGCCGCCTGGGGCGCTGGTGGACGCTGCTCACCGCCACCTGGCTCCACGGGGGCGTGCTCCACCTGCTCTTCAACATGGTGGCCCTCACGCAGGTCGGGCCCCTGGTGGTGCGCGAGTACGGCGGCGGCCGCGCCGCGTCGCTCTACGTCCTCACCGGGGTGGCCGGCTTCCTCGTGTCGGTCCTGGCGGGGGTGCCCTTCACCATCGGGGCTTCGGCCTCGGTGTGCGGCTTCATCGGGGCGGCGCTCTACTACGGCCGCAGTCGGGGCGGCGTGTATGGCCGCGCGGTGTTCCAGACCCTCTGGGGCTGGGCCCTGGGAATCTTTCTCTTCGGGCTCCTGCTGCCGGGCATCAACAACTGGGCCCACGGCGGGGGCATGGCGGCGGGTTTCCTGCTGGGCAGCGCCCTGGGCTACCGGGAGCGCGCCCCCGAGCGGCCCTGGCACCGCTGGCTGGGCCTGGCGTGCGGCGCCGCCACGGTCGCGGCCCTGGGGTGGGGCGCCGTTGGCACCGTGCTGGTCCTGGCGGGGCGGTGAAGAAAGCGGAGGAGCCCCGGCCGGTCGGCACGGGGCTCCTCTCGTTCAACGGGTCTCCTGGGCGTCGCGCGTCAGCGCTCCGAGCCCTTCTGGGGCACCACCTTGAGGTAGCCGCGGCCCTCGAAGGCCTCGCCCGCGGCGGTCTTCCCCGTCAGGATGCCTTCCAGGTCACCCACGCGGAAGCCCGCCTCCGCGTTCTCGAAGTGGCACACGAGGTCTGGCAGCCCGTCTCCGTCCACGTCCTCCCCGGAGAGAGTGCCCTTCCCCTTCGTCCCGAGCCCGGCGCAGGACGACAGGCTCGGCTCCTGGCCGGTGGGCCCGAAGCGGAGCGTCGCGGGGTCTACCGAGAGGGCGTCGAAGGTCGCGGAGGAGAGGATCGCCACCGGGATGCGGCCCCTCGCCTTGGGGTTGATGGGGGCCAGGTCGCCGCTGCCCGGGCGGATGGCGATGGCCACCGGCAGCACTCCCGGGGACGCCCCGGAGACCACTAGCCGGTAGTCGCCCGACATGAACCACATGGCGTTCGCCACGGTCCCGTCGTCGCGGAAGTAGCGCGGGTAGTTGCTGATCCCCACGATGTACGTGCCGTCCTGCGGGACCACGTAGTTGTCGATCCGGGGGTCGGTGCGGGGGCCGTCGGCATTGTCGCTCACCCGGTCGATGCGGTAGCCCGGAGGCACCGCGCCCGCAGGGGCGGCGAGGGCCGCGGCGCGCACCGGCGTGAACACGGCCATGTACAGGTCCACCGCCGCCTTGCCGCCGTAGCCGTCTTCCACGTCGATGGTCACCACGTCGCCGGCCCGGGCCCGGAAGGCGTAGAAGTCCAGGTCATCGGTCCGGGCGACGAGGGCGCCGAGCACGGCGTCCACCTCGGCCGCGCCCGAGGAGGCCCGAAGGGTCTGGGGGGTGGCGAGGGTGTTGTTGGGCTCCTCCTCCGGGAGCCCGGCGGCGGCGCCCGGCAGGGCGGACGCGGCCAGGGTCGCAGTTGCCAGAAGGATCCGGATGGTTCGACGCATGGTGTTCCCTCCTGTGGAACGTTCCTCCTCCGTGAGCGCCCCTCGGGGCCGAACCGGTTCGGTCTGTCGGCTCCTCCGATCCGACAGGGTCAGAAGTTGGCCCGCAGGCTGTAGAAGCGCGCCGTGTGGGTGCCGTCGCGGTCGGTCCACTGGGTGGTGACCTCGATGCCCGCCACCTCGTTCGTGCCGCACAGGGCGCAGGTGTCGTCCACGACCCAGCTGCGGGAGAAGGTCCCGTCGGGGGCGTCGGTCCCGCCCGTGAGGCCCGCGAAGGGCGCTCGCCGCAACTCCTCCAGTTTGTCCTGGGAGAAGGACGCGGCCTGGGACGTCATCTTCCCGAAGGTGTTCGCCCGGATCACGTGCACCAGCACCGGGATCAGCCCGGCCATGGCCACGGACATCACCACCAGGGCGATGAGCACCTCGATCAGGGTGAAGCCCGCACTCCTCTTCTTCCGCCTCATTGCCACCCTCCGTCGTAGGACTCGAGGCGCAGGTTGCCGGTGGCGGCCTGGAGCCGCACCCGCCGGTTCCGGTCGGTGCGGCCGCCGGAGTCGTTGCCGGGCATGAGGTAGACCTCCCCGCTCCCCGAGGCCGAGCCGTTGGGGCGGAAGGTGACCCGGTTGTCCGCCAGTTCGACGCCGTCCGCCGTGGAGGCGGCGCTCGACCCGAACGCCACCCCGGTGTACTCGTCCGCGAGCCTCACCTCCCGGAGCAGGGTGTCCACCCCGGCGTCGTAGTCGCCGTTGGGAGGCGTCCCGCCGTTGGGCCGGTCGATGGCGACCACGTAGGTGCCGGCCGCCGTCGCGCCGGCGCCGTTCACGCCGAACTCGACCACCACGGGCTCGCCGGTCTCCACGGACTTGGTGCGGGCGCGGCGAAGATCCATCAGCACCTCCCTCGCCGCTCCCGAGGAGCGGAACCCGGGCAGGGCCCCGAGGAGGGCCGGCGCGCCGATGCCCAGCAGGATGCCGATGATGGCGATGACGATCATCGCCTCCACCAGGGTGAAGCCCGCGCGGCGGGGGTCGCTCATCGCACCTGCCTCCAGTTCCGGATGGTGATCCAGCCGTTGTCCCCCAGTGCGGCGTCCTGGCGGATCTCCTTGGCGTTGCCCGTGGCCGTGCTCGTGGAGACCGCGGCGAGTTCGTAGCCGCCCGGGGCCCCGGAGGGGGTCACGGAGAGGGCGACGGACCCGTAGGCGGTCGTCGAGGGTCCCGTGAAGGTCCAGGTCGTGGGCGTGCCGCCGCTGGTCTTGGCCTCCTCCTGCACGAGCCAGGGGCTCGTGACCAGGTCGAAGCCGCCGCTCG
>CAZGRT010000011.1:0-2056 GCA_964528225.1 uncultured Thermodesulfobacteriota bacterium
GGCCACCTGGGCGGTGGAGCCCGACCCCTACAAGATGGCCAAGCTGATGATCGACCACATCAACAAGAAGCGCGAGGCCCTGGGCATCCATGAGAAGAAGGAGCGCAAGCTCTTCGACATGGAAGCACGCCGCGAGCTCAAACTGTGATATAGTGCAGGGGCGGGTCACGTACGACCCGCCCCTGCGAGAATCCCCGGTGCTGCAAGCCCGGGAGTGCTGGAGCCTGGGAGCTGAGACCCAGGCTCCGGCTTTTTTGGCGCTTCGTCTACAGACGCTCGAAGATGGCGGCGATACCCTGCCCGCCGCCGATGCACATGGTCACCAGGGCGTAGCGCTTGCCGGTCCTCTGAAGCTCGTGGACGGCCTTGACGGTCAGGATGCAGCCCGTCGCGCCGATGGGGTGCCCCAGCGAGATCCCGCTCCCGTTCGGGTTGGTGCGGTCGGCCGGCAGATCGAGGTCTTTCACCACGGCCAGTGCCTGAGCCGCGAACGCCTCGTTCACCTCGAGGATGTCCAGGTCCCCGACCCGCAGCCCTGTCTTGTCGAGCAGCTTCCGTACCGCGGGGACTGGACCGATCCCCATGTACTTGGGCTCCACCCCCGCGAAAGAGTACCCCACCAGCCGAGCCAGGGGCCGCAGGCCTCGCTTCTCGGCGGCCTGCCGCTCCATCAGGACCACGGCAGCCGCGGCATCGTTGATCCCGGAGGCGTTCCCGGCCGTGACCGTTCCGTCCTTCCGGAACACGGCCTTGAGCTTGGCCATCCCCTCGATGCTCGCGTCCCGCCGCACGTGCTCGTCGGTATCGAACACCGTGACCCCCTTGCGGGTCTTCATCTCCACGGGCACGATCTGCCCCTTGAAGTAACCGCCGTCGACCGCCCGGGCAGCCCTCCGGTGGCTCTCCACGGCGAAGGCGTCCTGCTCTTCCCGCGTGATCCCCCACTTGGCGGCCACGTTCTCCGCGGTGACCCCCATGTGGCAAGCATCGAAGGGATCGGTGAGCGCACCGACCATCGCATCGACCACCTGGCCGTCGTTCATGCGCTGCCCCCACCGCAGCCCGGGAACCCAGTACTGCCCTCGGCTCATGCACTCGGCGCCCCGGCCACGGCGGAATCTGCATCCCCGAGCAGGATCACCTGGGCCGCGGAGACGATGGCCTGCAGCCCGCTGCCGCAGAGGCGGTTGACGGTCACCGCGGGCGTCTCCACCGGCAGCCCACCGTTCACCGCGGCCACCCGGGACAGGTACATGTCGCGCACCTCGGTGTGGACCACGTTGCCGAAGGCGCAGTGACCGATCTCCTTCGGCTCGACCCCCGCCTGCTTGACAGACTCCCTCACCACGAGCGCGGCCATGTCGCAGGGGGGGACGTCTTTGAGACTCCCCCCGTAGCCACCCACGGCCGTGCGCACGCCGGAAAGCACTACAACTTCACGACTCCCCATTTCCGCTCCTCCTCCGGGCCGCGCCCGAACTTCGTCCTGTCGCCGGCCGCACGGCCGGTCGACGATGATACCCACCCTTCGCCTACGCCTTGGAGAACCCCGACCGAGCGGCCGGGGAACGCGACGCCTCCGTTCCTCCCCCCTGCGACGCGCGGGTCATTATAGCCTGTCCACCGCTTCGGGCGACACGCTCCAGCGAGGTGCGGCGCCCGAGGGGCAACAGCGGCCCGTTCGTTGCGTTCAGGAAGGCACGGAAGGTCGACCCAGGAGGGCGCGCGTCTCCCAGACCACCGCGGTCGCGTTGTCTTGGAGACCCCGCCGTTCGGACCACTCGATCACCCCCTTGGCATCCAGGGGGCGCCCCGGGCGACGCAAGCGCGAGATCTGCTCCGCCACGTCTGCGCCACCCGCGTGGGAAGGATCGAAAACCCCGTCGGTCGCCAGCACGACCGCGCTATCCGGCCCCAGATCGACCGAATAGACCTCCGGAATCCGGCTCAAGACGGGACCCATCCCCGCGTCGCCCAGCGCCCGCGTCAACTGAACGCCGTAGCCCGAGCCCGGATTCCGCAGGTAGCCGCTCGCATCCCACACCCCGCCACGGCG
>CAZGRT010000012.1:0-18206 GCA_964528225.1 uncultured Thermodesulfobacteriota bacterium
GGCGAGTCGTAGACGATCGGCGTATCGTAGATCAGCGTGGCCGGCGTGAAGCCCTTCTCGATCGCCGCCGCATAGATGAGCGGCTTGATGGCCGACCCCGGCTGTCTCTGGGCCTGGACGGCCCGGTTGAACTGGCTGCGCCCGAAGTCGTAGCCGCCGACCAGCGCCAGCACCTCGCCGGTGTGGGCATCGAGGCAAACCAGCGCGCCCTCTACCCCGGCTCCTGCGCCAGGGTGGCTACGAGTTCACCGCCCTCCCCCGCCGAGAAGTCACACGCGATGACGTCCCCGACCCGCAGCACGTCCTCCGGCCGCCCGTTCCTGGGAAGGGCCCAGGCCAGTTCCGCCCTGGGCAGGGGGACTTCGCTGCCCCCGACGGCCACCACGGCTCCTTCGTCGCTCACGGCGCGCACCGCCGCCAGGCTCCGCCTGCCCGCCTGCGGCGGCTCCGCCTGTTCCACGGCCGCCGTCGCCGCGTCGTCGCCCCGGTGCACCGCGCCTCGGTATCCGGCCCTGCGGTCCGCTGCTTCGAGGCCCTTGCGGAGCGCCTCCCGGGCCGCTTCCTGCAGCCGGGAGTCCATGGTCGTGGTGACCCGCAGCCCTTCGCGCTGGACGGTCTCGCTCCCGTACGACGCCTCCAGGGAGCGCCGCACGTGCTCCGAGAAATGCGGGCTGACCGACAGGTATCGGCTGGGGGTTCGCGTCAATTCCAGGAGCTCGCCGGAGGCGTCCCGGGCGGCTTCCTCCGGAATCCAGCCCTCCTGCGACATCCTGCTCAGAACGTAGCGGCGCCGCTCGAGCGCGCGCTCGGGGTGCTGGTAGGGGTCGTACCGGCTCGGAGCCTGCGGGAGCCCGGCAAGCAGAGCCGCCTGCGCCAGGCTCAACTTTTGAGCCGTGGTGCCGAAATAGATCTCGGCGGCGGACTCCACGCCGTAGGCGCCGTGACCCAGGTAGATCTGGTTCAGGTAGAGGTGAAGGATCTGCTCCTTGGAGAGATTGCGCTCGATCCGAACGGCCAGGACCGCCTCTCGGATCTTTCTTCGGAAGCTGCGCTCGGGGGACAGCAGGAGCGACTTCGCCACCTGCTGCGTGATGGTGCTTCCCCCCTGTACGACCCTCCCTTCCCGGAGGTTCGCGATCGCGGCGCGCAGGATGCCCCGCCAGTTGAGCCCCTCGTGGGTGAAGAACTGACTGTCCTCCGCGGCGAGGAAGGCACGGACCACATGGTCCGGCAGGCCCGCTGCGTCGACCACCCGGCGGCGCTCCTCGGCGAAATCGGCCATGAGCAAGCCGTCGCGACTCCACACCGTGGTGACGATGGGGGGCCGGTAGTCGAGGAGGGAGGCCACGTCGGGAAGCTCTGCCAGAGCGGATCGGAGAACCCAGGCGGCGGAGATCCCGGCCAGCGTCAGGACCGCGAGGAGCCCGAGGCCCAGGCGGGCCGACTTGCGCATCCGATACCTGTGCGATGGGAGACCCAGCCCCGCAGAGGTCTCCAGCGGTCGAAGGGAGTCGTTTACTGTAGCATAGAGGCGTTGGGGCGGGAAAGAACCGCTGCCCGCAGGCGCCCGTTCGGGGCCCCTCGCGGCAGGACTCCAAGGGCAGACGGCACATGAGCGGAACTCTCGTCACTCCAGCGGGCCGGGCACTGGTCAACGACCGGAAGGTCGGGGAAGCGCTCACTGCGCTCTACCGGTCCGTGTCCGCCCACCAGTTCTATCCCGAGCGCCACCCCATGCTCCAGGCGACGCTCAAGGATTCCTACGGGGTCTTCCAGGAAGTCGAGGAGGACTACCGGTGGGAAGAGCCGGGACTGCTCCTCCGCCAGGGGACCCTGTGGCTCGGCGACGCCCGGATCGGGCAGGCCAGCCCCGCGGTGGCAGGGTTGGCGAAGAACTTCACGGCCCACGGCCTCGTGGTGCTTCGTCGCAAGGGTCCGGTGACCCCGGAGGCATTCTCCCACCTGGTCTCCCTCCTGGCCACGAGTCCCGACGTGCTCGCGAACCGCGGAGGCGTGGCGACGACGTGGGACCGCTCGCCTCACGCGACCGCGTTCGAGCTGCGCGGCCTCTCGGTGGGCGTGGGGAGCGGCGGCGAGCGCAAGGCCGACTCCCGCCGCGAGGAGAATGAGGAGGACTGGGGCGCCGGCATCTCCGAAGCGGGTGAGGTGGAGCGGCTTGCCGACGACCGACTGCTGGCGCGACTGCAGGCGCTTCAGCGCAAGGGTCCCACCGAGCGCCGGCTCCTGGACATCCTCCTCGGGCTCGGGCGCACCGACGAGATGTCGGAGTTCCTCGAGCAACTCCGGGAGGCCACGGCCATCGTCGAAGGCTACCTCAAGATGGAGCGGTACCGAGAGGCCTTCCAGGTGGTCGTGTACCTGTACCGGGAAGCGCAGAACATGGACGCGGACGGTCAGGAGGGGAAGCGCGACTACCTGCTCGACACCGTGCGCGTCCTGCTTCGAGGCGCCTTTCTCCAGTGGCTCATCGAGCAGGTGTCGTCGGGCGCCGAGGACGGCGGAGACTTGGGCGGGTACGTGCTTCGCTCCCTGGGAAAGGCCGGCGCGGTCCCCCTCATCAACGCCCTCGTCGGAGAGAACAGTCGCCTCGGACGGCGGCGATTGATCGCGGTCCTGGTCTCCATGGGCGACGTGGTGGTTCCCTGGGCGCGCCAGATGCTCGAGGACCAGCGGTGGTTCGTGGTGCGCAACATGGTGACCGTCCTCGGGGGAATCGCCTCGGCCGAGGCGCAGAAGTCCCTCGGGCAACTGGCCGGGGACAAGGACCCCCGCATCCGCAAGGAGGTCGCGAGAGCCTTCGGCCGCATCAGCGGACCCACGGCCCACGAGCAACTCCTCCGCTTCCTCGAAGACCCCGACCCGGGCGTCCGGGTGATGGCCGTGTCCGCCGCGGCCTCCCACTCCAGCCCTCAGCTCCTGGAGGCCCTCTGGACGGTCTTCCGCGACACCCGGATCGGCTCGGCGGACTGGAACATCAAGGCCGCGGTGCTTCGCACCACCGGCCGCCTCCGGATGCCCGAGGCACTGCCCCGGCTGGCCTCCATCGCGGCGCGACGCCCCTTCTTCCACCGGAAGCGCTGGCGCGTGCTGCGGCGCACGGCCGTGCAGGCCCTCGGTGAGGTGGGCGGGCAGGAGGCCGCCGCCCTGTTGGAACGGCTGCGCGGGGACCGTGACGTCGAGATCCGGAACGCAGCGATCCGCGCCCTCGGGGCGAACCCATCGAAACCGGAACAGGTGGAATCTTGATCGAAAGACTGGACCGGGACTCGGCGGAAGCGCTCGTCCGGGCGCTCGCCGGCCTCGCCAAGAGTCAGGGCCTATACCCCTCCGGGCACGCGACCGTGCGCCGCGCGGAAGACAGCGTCATGACGACGCTGCGGGAGGCCCTCCGCCAGCGGGCACCTCTCCTGCTGGGCAACTCGGACGGCTACCTCGTGGTCGGGGACGTCGCCTTTCTGGGCGCCCCGGCGCAGGCCATGGACATGACGCGACTCCTGGAGCAGAAGGAGGTGGAGGGCGTCATCGTGGAGCCGGAAGTCGAGGTCGAGGAGGTGCGCCGGTTCGTGGCCTGGCTCCGGGACCCGGACGCCGAGCCGTGGGTCGGCCAGGCCCTGAACCTCACCCGGCTGAGCCCGGGGGGCAAGGGGTGGGACCGGGCGGCCCGAGTCCACAAGATCGCGGTGGAAGCGCTGGAAAAGGCCTACCAGGAACTCGAGGAGGGCCGGATCCCGGACCCGCGCACCGCGCAGGAGTGCGTGCGGGAGTTCTCGGTGATCCTCGCGGAGAACCCGGAGCTCGTGAAGGGTCTCGTCCTCATCAAGGACTACGACCGCTACACCTTCCACCACAGCGTGAACGTCTCCCTCCTCTCTCTGCTCCTGGGGCGGCAACTGGGCCTGACCGAGGAGGGCATGGAGTGTCTCGGGATCTCCGGCCTGTTCCACGACATCGGCAAGACCCGGACCCCGCAGGACCTGGTGCGCAAACCCGGACGCCTCACGTCGGCCGAGTGGTCGATGATGTGGCTCCATCCGACCTACGGGAGGGAGATCCTGGCGGAGATGGAAGGCCTTCCGCAGGGGACCGCCGAGGTGGTCTACGAACATCACATGCGCCACGACGGAGGGGGATACCCGCCCCGGGACCCCGACTACGTGCTGACGGCCCTCAGCCCCGTCGTGACCGTGGCGGACGTCTACGACGCCATGACCACCCACCGCTCCTACAGCTCCCCGCTGCCTCTCCCCGAGGCGGTCGCGGCCATGGAGCGCCTGAAGGGCTCGCACTTCCTGCCCCAGGCGCTCGACGCCTTCCTCGAAGTCATGGGCCGCGTACCGGTGGGATCGGTGATACGCCTGCGGTCCGGAGAGGTGGGGGTGGTGACGCAGCTCTCGGACAAGGGGGAGGTCCGAGGCGCGCGGGTGGTGGCCTCGGGAGACGGCAGGCGCCTGAGACCCGACGAGGTCGTCGTCCGCGCCATCGGGCCCGGCGACGTCGCCCACTGGGTGAACCCCCTGATCCACGGGATCGACCCCGTGGAGTTCGTCAGGGACGGTCTGTAGCGCCCAGCCTCCCGAGGGCCGAAACCGCCGCGGCCCGCACCTCGGCGACCTCGTGTTCGGCGAGTTCCAGCAGCCGCGCTTCGGCGTCCCCGTACCCCAGCAAGCCCAGACTCGCGGCCGCTCGGGCGACCACCTGCTGGTCCGGATCCGACAGGAGCCGCGCCACCCGCGGCGCGCTCCGTCGATCCCCCAGTTGCGCGAGCACTTCCGCCACTCGGCCGCGGACCAACGCCTCGGGATCGTCCAGAAGCCTGGCCACGTGGGCCACGGCGCGAGCGTCCGCGAAGTCCGCGGTGACTTCCAGCGCCGCCAGCCGCACGTCGGGTGCCGGGTGTTCCAGGGCCTTGAGGGCGAGCTTGAAGCAGGTCTCGTCGCGCAACCCGGAAATCGAGCGGAGAAGGCCGACCCACTCGACCTTGCCGAGGGAACGAAGCCGCCCCAGGACGTCGGCCAGCCCCTCGAGGGCATCGAGCCGGTCCAGGGACTCCGCGGCCACCCCCCGGACCTCGGGATCGGCGTCCTCGAGACGCCGCAACAGCATCTCTCGCCGGGGGTTCATCTCACTCCCCCAGGATCTCCAACTTCTTCCGGGCGATCCCGGCCTGCTCCGTGGCCGGGTGATCCCGCACGATCTTCTTGAGGAGGATGCGAGCATCCACGGGGTCGCCGATGGCGTCGAAGGCGAACGCCTGCTTGAGCAATGCGCTCGCCACCTTGTCGCCGTTGGGGAACTTCTGCACGACCTTGTCGTACTCGAGGATCGCCTGCTCGTACCGGCCCTGGTCGTAGTAGGTCTCGCCCATCCAGAACAGGGCGTTGTCCGTCAGGGGCGTATCGGGATGGAGTTCGACGTAGCGCCGAAACCCCTCCCGGGCGTCGTCGTAGCGCCCCTGCTTGTACAGTCCGTACGCCTTGTCGTAGAGCTCCTGGGAGGAGACCTGCGGTCCCGGCGCCGACGGGGGGGCCGCCGGGACCGGGGGGGGAGAAGGCACCACCGGCGCGGGCGTAGCCGCCGGCCGCTTCTCCAACTCGGCCACCCGCCGGGAAAGCTCGGCGAGGCTGCCCTCCAGGGTCCCGACCCGCGGCGACTCGGCGGGAGCCGCGCGGGAAGTCCGCTCCACCTCCTCGACCCGTCCGCTGAGGGCACGCACCTGGGCTGCGACCTCCTCGAGCCGCTGTCCCAGATCCGCTACCCGCTGCTTCACCTCGGGGTCGCCGCTCGAAGCGCCAGACGCGGCGCGCAATTCGTCCACCGAGCGCTGGACCCGCAGCAGCTTCGCCTCGAGGTCGTCGACGCGGCTGTTCTGGGCATCGACGGGGGCCCCGGGCAGCGTGCACGACGCCAGCAGGAGAACGGCGGGCAGGACCGCCGACGCGACCCTGCCCGCAGTCCGAGCGCGAACCCGAAACTCCATCAGCGCTGCGTCTCCACGAACTCGGCACGGCGGTTCTTGGCCCAGGCTTCCTCGCTGTGGCCCGGATCCAGCGGGACCTCCTCACCGTAGCTCACCACGGTCATGCGGTTGGGGTCCACACCGAGATCCATCAGGTACTGGAAAGCGCTCTTGGCGCGCCGCTCGCCCAGGGCGAGGTTGTACTCGGTGGTGCCGCGCTCGTCGCAGTGACCTTCCACGCGCACCTGCACCCCGGGGCGCTGGGACAGGTAGTTGTAGTTCGACTGGAGGATGGGCCGCATGTCGGCCCGGATCACCGACTGGTCGAAGTCGAAGTGGATGCGCTGGAGGCCGGGCGTCGTCTCGCGGCTCAACCCGCCTCCGGCCACGGGCTTGGCGGGGGCCGGCGTCTCGGCGGCCGTCTGCGCCGGGGGCGGCTCCACGGGGCGGGAGCGGATCGGCTCCTCGGTCACCCGGGGGGCGGGCGCCGGGGCCGGAGCCTCCTGGACTTGCGGCGCCATCTCTCCTTCCTGCCGAACCTGCTTCTTGGCGCACCCCGTGACCGACGCGGCCATGAGGGGCATGATTCCCAGGGCGAGGATCGTAACGAAGCGTCGCATCATAGCCGTCAACCTCCTCTTTCGTTAGAGCCGAAGAACGTCCGCAAGAGCCGCTCCCTCAATGGACCGCCGCGGGGGACCAGGCGGGCTGCGAAGCCCCTTCTCCCCGCGGACTGACCCGATGGTATTCCTGCCCCCCGAGGCGAAGCACGTACACGGCCGTTTCCCCCTCCCGCTCCGACGAAACGGCCAGGAAACGGCCGTCGGGCGACCAGGAGGGATCCAGTGTGTCCCGGAGGCCGAAGGTGACCTGCCGCACCTGTCTCCCCTTCGGATCTACGACGTAGACCTGGAAGGCGCCGCGCTCGTCCTTGCCGCTGAACGCGATCAGGTCGCCCCGCGGGGACCAGTCGGGGTCGCCGTTGTGGGTTCCCGACGTCGTCAAACGACGCACGTCGCCGCCGTTCCGATCCATCACGAAGATGTGGGGGTTGCCCATCCGGTCCGAGACGAAAGCGATCTGGCTGCCGTCGGGCGACCAGGTCGGAGCCACGTCGATCGAGCGGTCGCGCGTGAGCCTCACCAGTTCGCGCGAGGCCTTGTTCATCCGATAGATCTCCGCGTTCCCGTCGACGGAGAGGACGACGAGGATCTCCTTGCCGTCCGGCGAGTCCCGGCCGGCGAGGTCGATCCCGTTGCGACGGGAGACGGCCCAGTTCTTCCCGGTCGCCAGGTCGAGCAGGTACAGGTCCGGCTCGCCGAGCAGGTAGCCGGTATAGTACAGGTATCTGCCGTCCCGCGACCACGCCGGGTTGATGCTGAGCGAACCCGCGCGGGTGAGACGGCGGGCGTCGGTGCCGTCCATCTCCGCCACGGCCAGTTCCTTGGCCCTCCCCGACTGCACGACGTAGGCGATCTTCGTGCCGAACGGCCCCGGCTCTCCGGTGAACTCCTCGAGAACCGTGTTGGCGAACATGTGCGCGACCGCCCTCTCCGCTCCCCGCGGCGCGGAATAGTGCCTGCCGAACAGGGTCTGCCGCCGCAGGACGTCGTAGGCCCAGAGGTCCACCGACAGCCCGTCGCCCTCCACGCCCACCCGACCCTTCACGAGGACTTCCGCCCCGACCGCGAACCAGTCCGCAAAGGACACGGAGTCGGGCTGGATCGGCGCGCGCTGGGGGTCCTCCAGGTACCCGCGGGGGTCGAGCACCTCGAACAACTCGGTCAATCCCAAGTCAGACCGCAGGACCCGCGCGATTTCCTCGTGGGCCTGCCCCACGTCCCCCGCCTCCCGGCGCAGCGCCGGGACGGCCAGGGGGTACCGGCGCAGGGTCGGGGCGTTGATGTCGATGTACACCTTCGCCTGCGCCGCGGACCCGGCAAGAACTCCGAGCACGACCGCGGCCAGCCCAACCCACGCGCCGGGTGCTTTTCCAGAACACTTCGGTACCAGGGACGACCTCGCGTCGATCGCGCAGTGTGAACGCCGGAACCACAAGGAAACAAGGCGCGAACGATAGTATGCACCCGTCCCCCAAGTCAAGGCGGGGGCACGCGGGGGAACCGCCCAGCGAAGGGGCTTCAGGACACCTCGGCGGCCACCGCACGCCCGAAGCCCTCGGTGGAGAGGACCTCCGCGCCGGGGACGCCCGCTGCCAGATCCGGCGTGGCGCGGCGCGACCGCAGCACCCTCCCGAGCGCCTCGTCGATCCGGGCGGCGGCCTGGGCCATCCCCACGTGGCGGAGCAGCATGGCACCCGACAGGATCAGGCTTCCGGGATTGGCCTTGCCCTGCCCCGCGATGTCCGGGGCGGTGCCGTGCGTCGCCTCGAACACGGCGTACTCGTCTCCGATGTTCGCCCCCGGCGCGATTCCCAGGCCCCCCACCTGAGCCGCCGCAGCGTCGGAGATGTAGTCGCCGTTCAGGTTGGAGAGCGCCAGGACGTCGTAGCGCTCGGGACGCAGCAGGATCTCCTGGAACATCGCGTCCGCGATGCGGTCCTTCACCAGGATCGTGTTCGGAGGCATCACGCCCCGCAGGTCGTCCTCGTGTTCGCGGGCGGCCAGCTCCACCTCCGTGACGGTCTGCTCGGAGAACTCGTGGGCCGCGACCTCGTAGCCCCACTCCCGGAACGCCCCCTCGGTGAACTTCATGATGTTGCCCTTGTGGACGAGGGTCACCGAGCGGCGTCCGTTGTCCAGGGCGTACCGGATCGCGCGGCGAACCAGACGCTTCGAGCCGTGCACGCTCATCGGCTTGATCCCGACGCCGGAGTCCTCGGGGACCTCCGCCCCCATCTCCTCCTTGAGGAATCGGATCAACCGCAGGGCCTCGGGGGTTCCCTCGCGCCACTCGATGCCGGCGTACACATCCTCGGTGTTCTCGCGGAAGATCACGATGTCGAGACGCTCGGGATGGCGGACCGGCGCGGGCACTCCCTCGAAGTGCCGCACCGGGCGGACGCAGGCGTACAGGTCGAGGGTCTGGCGCAGCGCCACGTTCAGGCTGCGGATGCCCCCTCCCACCGGGGTCTCCAGCGGCCCCTTGAGCGCCACCCCCACCGCGCGGATGGCCTCGAGCGTCTCGGTGGGCAGCGGAGAGCCCGTCCGCTCGTAGGCGCTGCGACCGGCCAGCGCTTCGCGCCACTGCAGCGAGCGCGCCCCCCGATACGCCGCCTTCACGGCGGCGTCGATGACCTCCACGGCGACCGGCGCCACCTCGGGGCCGATTCCGTCTCCCTGGATCAGCACCACCGGGACCCGCGAAGGTCCCGCCCCGGCTTCGCTCATCGGATCTCCGCCTCCCTCACGGTGCCTTGCGGTCCTGGAGCGGCACCCAGGCGCACCCCTGGGGCCCGCAGTAATCCCCCACGTAGGAGGCCTCGGGACGGTAGAGCTCCGGCTTCTCCTGGGCCTCGGCGAACTTCTCCTCGATCACGTGGGCGCACCACCCCGCGATGCGCCCGAGGGCGAACACCGGTGTGAAGAGATCGGTCTCGATGCCCAGCTGGTAGTAGGTCGCCGCCGAGTAGAAGTCCACGTTCGGGTAGATCTCGGCCCCCTTGCGCGCCTTGAACTCGGCCTGGGCCGCCTCGCGCACGCGCTCGGCGATGTCGATCCAGAACGCCTGGCCGGTCTTGGCCGAGAGGCCGACCGCGAGCTTCATCAGGATGGGGGCCCGGGGGTCCAAGGTCTTGTACACCGCGTGGCCCAGGCCCATGACCTTCTCCCCGGCGTCGAGCTTCGCCTTCACGTAGGCCGCAGCCTTCTCGGGCTGGCCGATCTCCATGAGCATCCGCATCACTTTCTCGTTGGCGCCCCCGTGAAGCTCGCCGGAGAGCGCCCCCACCGCGGCGGCCACGGAGGCGTACAGGTGGGCGTGGGTGCTCGCCACCTCCCGCGCGGCGAAGGTGGACGCGTTGAAGGTGTGGTCCCCGTGGAGGATCAGGCACACGTCGACGATCCGGGCCTCGTCGGCCGGGGGCTCCTCCCCGCGCAGCATGTAGAGGAAGTTGGCCGCGTGGGACAGGTCGGCACGGGGCGGCACCGGCTTCTCCCCGGCCCGGATGCGCTTCCACGCCGCCACCACCGCGGGCAGGCGCGCGATGAGGCGCTCCGATTGCCGCCGCACCGCCTCCCGCGAGGTCTTCGACAGATCCGGGTCGTGATCGGCGAGCATGGGAACGGTCCCCTGGAGGACGTCCATCGGATTCGCGGTGGCCGGCCGGTGGACGAGGGCCGCGAGCACCGCGTCCGGCACAGCCCGCTCGGCCCGAAGGCGCGCGTCGAACTCCGCCAGCTCCTTCTTGGAGGGCAGTTGGCCGGCGATCAGCAGGTGGGCCACCTCCTCGTAGGTGGAATACTCCGCCAGGTCCTCGATGCGGAACCCCCGGTACTGGAGCTCCCCCTTGATGCCGTCGATGTAGCTGATCTTGGTATCGGCCACGGGGATGCCCCGCAGTCCGATGTTCTTCACCCTCGGGTAGCACACTTGTTCGTCCATCTCGACTCCTCCCGGCTTCGCCGACGTCTTGGAGAAGGTCCTGCCCGGTGCGGACCCCGGCTCCGGGCCTCGAAAGGGTAGCGGCCGGCCCGCCCGTGTCAACGGCCGGGGTCCCGGCGCGTCTCTACCCCGCGCGGCGGCGGCGCTGCACCGCCACGTAGGCGCCGAGCACGAGGACGCAGAAGGCGAGCAACCCCAGGGTCGCCTCCCGGGAGTAGGCCCGGATGAGATCCTCGTTGCCCGCCGCCACGTACCCGATGGCCGCCAGGATCGCGACCCAGATGCCCGCCCCGAGCCCGGTGTAGAAGAGGAAGCGGCCCATCGGCATGCGGGCCAGCCCCGCGGGGAAGGAGATGTACTGCCGCACCACCGTGATCAGGCGGCCGACGAAGGTGCTGATCTCGCCGTGTTTGCGGAAGAAGGCCTCCACGCGGTGCAGCTTGTCCGGCGGGAGGAAGAGGAACCGGCCGTACCGCTCGAGGAAGGGCCTCCCGAGCCAGAGCGCCAGGTAGTAGTTGACGAGGGCGCCGGCCAGGGAGCCCGCGATCCCCGCGCCGATGGCCCCGGTCATGCTCATCTCGCCCCGGTAGGCCAGGTACCCCGCTGGGATCATCACGACTTCGCTGGGGAACGGGAAGAAGGAGCTCTCGAGGAGCATCATGACGAAGATCCCCGGGTAGCCGAGCTGGCCCACGGTCCGGATGATCCACTGGACGAATTCCCCCAACAACTCCATGTCCGCCCTCCCGAAGGCGCCGCCGGATGCGACGCGCGATCATACCACGCCCGGCGGCTCCTCCGGCTCGTCCCGGAGCCGGAGCGTCGGCACCAGGACCGAGGCCAGGAGGAGGACGACCCCGTAGGCCGCGATGCCCCAGGCGAACGACGCCGCGTCCCCGGCCGCGGCGATCGCCGCCGGCACGAGGCCGCCTCCGGTGAGGAACGCCACCGGCACCGTGAGGGACACCGCCAGGTTGCGGGTGCCCGGGGGGCTCACCCTCGCCAGGGCCGCGAAGCCCGGCGGGAAGAACGAGACGGCCAGGAGGGGCTGGAGGAGGACCAGGGCGGGCACCCACGCCCCACGCGCGACCCCGAGGAGCACGGTGAGCGCGCCGGTGGCCGCACACACGACCTGGAGTGCCCGTTTGGGCCCGACCCGATCCGCCATCCACCCGGCGCCCAGGGCCGCGAGCAGGCCGCCCAGCCGCGAGGCCGCCACCAGGGCGTTGACCGCCGGACGGGCCATCCCCTTCTCCGCCGTGAGCGCCAGGGGAAGGATCGCGTACACGCCCAGGCTCGCTCCGATGCCCAGCCCGAAGAGCACGGTGAGCACCCAGAACGACGGAGTCCTCACCACGCCCGCGAAGGCCTGCGGAGTCGGTGCCTCCCCCCGCAGCCGACCGCCGGAGGTCCGCAGGAACACGGCGCAGACCCCGAGGCTCGCCGCCCCGAGCCAGAGGGGCGCCGCCGTCCAGGGCATGCGCGCGAGCACGGCCTCGGCCAGGAGCGGCGCCACCACGAACCCCAGGTTCGGCGCCATCTCGTGGACGGCCACCGCACGGCCCCACTGCGCGGAGCGAGCGACTGCGGTGAGCGTCGCGATTCCGGAGGGCAGGTAGAGGCCCGTGGTGTAGCCGAGCAGAAGCAGCGCGCCCCGCAGTTCCCACAGGGTGCCCGCCCGGGAGACGACCAGGAGCGCCGCCCCGGACGCCGCTGCCGAGAGGGCCACCGTCGTCCGGTGGGTCCAGCGGGCCGAGACGAACCCCGACGAGAGGAGCCCGAAACAGTAGGCCCCCGAGAGGAACAGGAAGAGCGACCCGGATTGGGCGTGGGTGAGCCCGAGGTCCGCCTCGATCGCCGGCAGGAGGGGCGCGAAGACGACCCGGGCGAGGAAGTTCAGGAAGAAGATGCCGGTCAGCGCGAGGAGCTGGCGCAGGGGAAAGCGACCGGCGGCTCCCGAACCCTGCAGGGCAGCGGCGTCCACGTCAGACGAACCGCTCCATCAAGGCGCGGACGCCTTCCTCCACCCCGCCGGGCCCGTGGACCCGCACGAGTTCGGCCAGCACCGCCTCGGCCCGCGCCCGCAGCATGGGGTTGAGCAGATCCTCCGTCCCCTCGAGCAGGCCCGCCCGCCGCCCGGCCTGGAAGAGCCGCTGCTCTCCTGCGTCCAGGGCGAGGAAGGCGTCGCAGCGCGCCAGGAGTCTCTCCCGGTCTCCGGGCAGCTGTCCCTCCAGGTCGCCCAGGAGGTTGAGGATGTGGTCGCTCACCACCCGGGACCCGATGCCCTCCAGCGCCGAGAGGCAGAGCCGGATCTCGGCCACGACCTCGGCGTCCGTCTGCCGGGACAGGCGCGCGTCGGGCCCGTGGAAGTGGCGCCACAAGGGGAGCTTGGGACCCAGGCACAGGGTGCGGAAGCGGATGAAGTGCGGGTTCACGGCGTTGAGCACCCGTGCCGTGTCGAGGGCGTGCCCGCGGCTCATCTCCCGCCCCCCGAGGCCCGGCATGACGTACTCCGAGAGCTCGAGGCCCGCCTCCCGGACCTTCGAGCCCGCCCGGATGTGGAGATCGGCCGTGGCGCCCTTGGCGATGAGGTCCAGGAGCGGATCGTGGCCGCTCTCCATCCCGACGTGGATGCGGGTGAGCCCCTGCTCGCCGTAGGAGCGGAGGTCCTCCACGGACAGGCGCGCCACGGTGCGCGAGCGGGCGTAGGTGGTGATCCGCTCCACCTCGGGGAAGCGCTCGCGGAAGAAGGCGAGCACCCGGCGGACCCGGTCGGGCTTCATCACCAGGGAGTCGGCGTCCTGGAGGAAGGCCGTGCGCCCTCCGTGGGCCAGGACGTTCGCAACCAGGTACTCCTCGTTGGTGCGCACCAGGCCCCGCGCCACGGCCTCCCGCGGACGGGAGGTGAATCCGGCGTCGCGCAGCCGGTCACGGATCCGCGCCATCGCCTCGATGTCCGCCTCGATCTCCTCCACGGAGCGCAGGCTGAACTCGTGACGCTTGTAGGTCCGGCAGAACTCGCAGCGGTTCCAGGGGCAGTTGCGGGTGAGGCGCAGGAGGTAGCTGCCGGCCTCGCTGGGGGGGCGGATGGGGCCGGTCTCGAAGTGATCCGTCGGCCGTCCTTCGACGTCCATCGTCATGGCGCTGGGGGCTCCCTGCGGGCTCTGGCGTTTCTTCCGGCGGACTAGGGGCCGCGCCCTTCTCCCCTGGCCACGAGGGCGGCGCCGAAGGCCCCGAGGAACTGCGGGTGGGGTGGCACCTCCACCCGGGCACCGGTCCGCTGGGCCAGGAGCTGCGCCACCACCGGGAAGGCCCCCACCACGCCGCCGCTCATGACGATGAAATCGCCCAGGGGCCCCATCTCGGCCACCCGCGCCACCACGGAGTTGAAGATGCCCCGGCACAGGTTCTCCGGGCTCTCCCCGTCGCGGATGAGCTTGATGACCTCGGTGGCGGAGAAGACCGTGCAGAAGGAGGAGAGCGTGATCTCCTTGGTGGCGGCTTCGGCGTAGGCCTCGATGCGCTCGAGGGGAAGGTCGAGGCGGTGGGCGATCTCCTCCACGAAGGCCCCGGTGCCCGCGGCGCACTTGCGGTTCATCAGGAAGTTCGCCACGCCGCCGTCCCTGCGAACGTGGATGATCTTGTTGTCCTGGCCGCCGATGTCCACCACGTCCATCTCCCGGGGGAAGTGGTGGAAGGCCCCGGCCGCGTGGCACGAGATCTCGGTCCGGCGCGACTGGGCGAACGCCACGTTGCGGCGGCCGTACCCCGTAGCCACCGTGTTCGCGACCCGCGCCTCCTCCGCGCCGGCCGCTTCCAGGGCGACGCGCCGCAGGTCTCGCGCCACGTCCTCGAAGGAGATCCCCGTGCGCTGGAGCGCCCGGGCCACCACCTGCCCGGAGCCGTCCAGGAGGATCGCCTTGGACCAGGAGGAGCCCAGGTCCAGCCCTAGGAAGAGGTCGCCGGCCATCGAATCCCCTCAGGCGGCCCGGGAGAGCTGCTCCGCGAAGGCCTCCAGGTTGGTGAGGGTCTGCTCCTCGGAATAGCACCGAAGATCGTTGAGGTCTCCGTAGATTATCACATACGGCACGCCCGTCCTCTCCCTCAGGCGCTGGGGGAGGCCGTACCGGGTGTTCGAGTTGCACGGGCAGGTCTTGGCGTCGTGGTACACGACCCCGTCCACGGAGAAGTCCGCGAGCAGCCGCGCCAGCGTCTCCTCCTTGACCTCGTCGGACCGCACGATGAAGAGCTCCAGGTACGCCCGGGCCATGGCCTCGAAGGGGTCTCCCCGCGCGGCGCCCTCGAAGGCCTCGAACACCCACGAGCTGCAGTAGGTGGACGCCACCACGCACGTCCGCAGATCCTGGAAGAAACCCGCCAGTTCCCGAAGCTTGCCCCAGACGGGCATGCCCTCCCAGTACAGCCGGTGGCGCTCGCCGTCCACCGCCCCGACGGCCCCGCTCGTCCGCTCCTCCAGCTCGGGCAGGAGGTCCCGGTAGAACGACACGGCCTGGGGCGTTCCCCGAAGCACCACGGCGGGCCCCATGAGGATGCACGCGTCGAAGAAGGTCAGCGGGCTCGGGCGGCTTCGGGCCGAGGAGAGGCAGGCCTTCCAGAGCCCGGACGTCTCGGCCGAGAGCGCCATCACCTCCCGGAACCGGTCCACGTCGAAGCGGACCCCCGCGACCTCCTCGAGCCGGGGGACGAGACTCCGGTACTGGGCCACCATGCCCCCGACGAGCACGTCGGTGACCGCGCCGACCTTGGTGGGGGAGTTCACCCCGACGACCGGGACCCCGAACTCCCGGGAGTAGAAGGAGAACCAGTCCTGCACGTCCCGGCACTGGTTGGTGTTGTACACGAGGATGTCGGGCCTCGGCACCCCCTCCAGGCCGTAGGCCTTCTGGAGGGGGGTCTCGCCGGCCAGGTAGGCGCCGACGTCGCTGGTGAGGTAGCTGCAGATGTCCGGGCTGTACCCCGCGGCGTTGGCGCGGGGGATGAAGTCGGCAGCCCGGCGGGTGGCCCCCAGGAGGGCGCCGTGGTTCTCGGGGTAGTAGACGCTGTAGCCGAGGCTCAGGAGGAGCTCGGCCGGGCCCACGCTGGTGCACCAGGCCACCTTGCGCCCGGGGTCTCGGGAGGCCTCGTCCACCTCCCGGAAGTGCCCGGCCATGAGCTCCTTCATGCTTCGTTGGGCCCGGAAGGGCTTGAAGTCGGGCATGTCAGCGCCCCTGGAACTGGGGCCGGGAGACCCCGACGCTCTTGAGTCCCACCAGGGCGTCCTCCGTGGAGAAGATCCCGGCCATCCGCGAGAGCTCGAGCTCGAGCCCGGCGTCGAGATCCCCGGCGGAGCCCCGATCGAGGATCTCGTTGGCGGCCTTGACCGCCAGGGGGGCCTTGCGGCCCACCGCCTTGACGGCGGCCTGGACCCTCGGGTCGTCGTTGGGGGCGCGTCCGGCGAGCACTTCGCCCACCTTGTCGTCCGAGAACGCCTCCACCACCCGCTCCCACCCCACGGGGACCGGCTTGCGGGCGTACTTGTCCGCGACGGCTCCCCGTGCGACGAGGTCGCGGATGAACCGGTCGGCGTCCTCCGAGGCCACGTGGTACGAAGCCAGCCCGATCTGGTGGGCGGTCTTCCCGTCGAGGGGCTGCCCCGTGAAGACGAGATACTTGGCGAGCTCCTTGCCCACGATCCGCGCCGTTCGCTGGGTGCCGCCGAGTCCCGGGTAGATCCCGATGCCGGTCTCCGGCAACCCGAACCCGCCCTTCTCGGTGACGACGATGGCCCGGCACGCCAGCGCGAGCTCGGTGCCGCCCCCCAGGGAGAGGCCGTCCACCTTCGCGATGACCGGTTTCTCCGAGGTCTCCATCTTGCGCAGGAGCCGCTGGCCGCGGCGGGCGAAGTCGACGATGGCGGGAATCCGGCCCGCCTCGATGTTGTCGACGAAGAACTTGATGTCCGCGCCGGCCACGAAGGCCTTCCCGGCACCCTCGACCACCACCGCCTTGACGTCGGGCCGTGCCACCGCCTCGTCGAAGCGCTGCTCGAGCTGTTCGACCACGGCTCCGTTGAGGGCGTTGAGGGCCTCCGGCCGGTTGATGAGGAGCGTCGCCAGGCCGTCCTTCACGGCGAGGTCCACCACCCGGATCGTCCAGGGCTTCCCGGCCGCCTTCTGGCGCTTCAGGCTCTCGGCCAGGGGGTGGCCGAACTCCCGACAGAAGGACTCCGCCAGGGCGATGGCCTTGCCCGTGCCCGCCCGGTTCATGAGCTCGAACGGGCCCAGGGCCCAACGAAGCCCGATCTTCGCGCCGCGGTCGGTGTCCTCCAGCGTGGCGACCTCCTCGTCCAGGATCTCGCCCGCCACCTGGAAGACCACGCCGAAGAGCCGGTCGGACACGGCCTGGAACCTCCCCTCGTCCGGCGAGCCGCCGAGTTCCCAGGGCTGGTTCCTCTCGGCCTGGGCCTTGAGCAGGGCGACCGGCGGGTAGTAGCTCCCCAACTCCCGGCCCAGGGTCGACTCCGCGTGGTAGGCGATGGGCACGCCCGTCACGTTCATGAGCTCGAAGGGCCCCATACCGATGCGGAACGCCTTCTTGGCCGCCGCCTCGATGGTCGGGATGTCGGCCACCCCCTGCTCCAGCAGCCGCACCGACTCGTTGAGCCAGGGCACGAAGAAGCGGTTCACGACGAAGCCGGGGCGGTCCCGGCACAGGATCGGGACCTTCGCCATCCGCTTCGACAGCCGAAGGCTCGCTTCCACCGCGGCGGGGCTCGTCCGCTCGCCCGGGATCACCTCCACCAACCGGTTCTTGGCGGGATGGTAGAAGAAGTGCAGGCCCACGACGCGCTCCGGCCGCTTCGTGGAGGCCGCCAGGTTCGAGACGTAGAAGCTCGAGGTGTTCGTGGCGATCACCGTGTCGGCCCCGCAGATCCGGTCCAGCTCGGCGAAGAGCTCCTTCTTGACCCCCTCGTCCTCGTACACCGCCTCGATCACGTAGTCGCAGTCGGCCAGTTCGCCGAGTTCCGTGGTGTCGTAGATGCGCGCGAGGATCTCCTCCACCTGCGCCCCGCTGAAGATCTTGCGCTCGATGGCCTCTCCGAGCAGATTGCGGATGCGGGCCCGGCCCCGGGCCACGAACTCGCTCTTCACGTCGTGCATCACCACCTCGAACCCCTCCTGGGCCAGCTTCTGCACGATCCCGCTCCCCATGTTGCCGGCACCCACCACCCCGATCTTCTTGAGCTGCGACATGGCTACCCTCTTCCGCGCCAGCGGCGCCAAGGTTGAAAAGAGACCAGATTCTGGTAAACACTCACCGTCCCGGAGACGGCCGGCGGCGGATTCCGGGGTCCCGCCCGCGCGGGCGATCCGCAGCGCCACAGCATCATACAAGATGCATACCGGAACGGAGGAACCATGACCTTCTCGCGCCTCGGGTCCCGCCACCTCCCCGCGCTCCTCCTCGCCTGCCTCCTCGCAACGTCACCGGCCGGCGCCGCCGGCCTGAAGGGGGTGGAGGTCCCCGATTCGCTCGCCCTCGAGAGCGGGACGCTCCGGCTCCAGGGACTGGGGCTCCGCAAGAAGTTCATGTTCTCCGTCTACGTGGGCGCCCTGTACCTGACCACGCCCACCTCGGACGCCGCGGCGGCGGTGGCGGCGGACGA
>CAZGRT010000013.1:0-16224 GCA_964528225.1 uncultured Thermodesulfobacteriota bacterium
ACCGAGGAGGCGCTGGAGGACGCGTTCGTCAGCTTCGCCAACAAGGTGCCCTTCTACGGCGCCACCATCGTCTGCCTGGACGACCCGCGCCTGCAGAGCCTCCTCCCCCGGATCCGCAAGCGCACGCTGACCTACGGCCTCGCGGCCCAGGCCGACGTGTCGGCGCGCCACCTCGGGCGCTCCCAGGGGCGAACGACCTTCGAGGTGGTGTGCGCGGGACAGCCCGCGGGAGAGGTCTCGCTCGGCATTCCGGGCCGGCACAACGTCCTGAATGCCCTGGCCGCCTTCACCGTGGGCCGGGAACTCGGTGTGGACGCGAATCGCCTGTGTCGGGCGCTGAGCGCCTTCTCCGGGGTGGACCGTCGTTCCCAGGTGCTGGGGGAGGCCTCGGGGATCCTGGTCATGGACGACTACGCCCACCATCCCGCGGAGATCCAGGCGACCCTTTCCGGCCTGCGGGAGGCGTACGAGCGGCGCGTGGTCGCGGTCTTCCAGCCGCACCGGTACTCGCGGACCCGCGATCTCTACGACCGGTTCCTCACCGCGTTCTACGGGGCGGACGCCCTGGTGGTGACCGACATCTACGCCGCCGGCGAGAAACCGCTGGACGGCGTGGAGGCGGCCGGCCTGGCCGAGGGGATCCGGACCCACGGGCACCGGGACGTGGAGCACGTGCCCGACCTGGCGCGGGTTCCCGAGTTCCTCGAGCCGAGGCTCGCCGAGGGCGACCTGGTGGTGACGCTGGGCGCGGGCAACGTGTGGCAGGCAGGCGAGGCCCTGCTCAAGCGCCTCCGAGGAGAGTGACCATGGCGAAGACGGCCCTCGACCTGATCCGGGAGACCACGCGCGGGCGCGTCGTGCTCAACGCTGCGATGAGCGAGCACACGACCCTGCGGGTGGGCGGCCCCGCCGACCTGCTGATCTACCCGGCGGACCGCAACGACCTCGTGCAGGTCCTGGCGCTCCTCGCGGAGCGGGAAATTCCGTACCTGCCCCTCGGCAACGGCTCGAACCTGGTCGTCCGCGACGGCGGGATCCGGGGCGCGGTCATCAACCTGAGCGAGGGCTTCTCGGAGTTGGAATTCCGGGAGGAGCCCGACGGCAGCCCCGCCGTCCGGGTAGGAGCGGGGATATCGCTGCGACGCCTGGTCCGATGGGCCGTGGATCAGGGGATCTCGGGGCTGGAGGCCCTGACCGGGATCCCCGGCGCGGTCGGGGGTGCCGTGGCCATGAACGCGGGCGCCTGGGGCACGTGCATGGGCGACCGTGTCCTGCGCCTGGAAGGGGTCACCCCGGACGGGGAACCCCACCTCTTCGAGCGCGAGTCGCTGCACTTCGGGTACCGGACCCTGGACCTTCCGCCGGGCTTCGTGGTGACCGGCGCGCTGCTCTCGGGGGCGCCCGCCAGGCCGGCCGAGGTGAAGGCCCGGGCGCAGGAGTACTTCAAGCGCCGCCGCGACACGCAGCCCACCCAGGAACCCAGCGCCGGCAGCGTGTTCAAGAATCCTCCCGGCCGGGCCGCCGGGCAGCTCATCGACGAGTGCGGGCTCAAGGGGGTGAGGGTCGGTGACGCCGAGGTTTCGAGGATCCACGCGAACTTCATCGTCAACGCGGGGAAGGCGGCCGCCAGCCAGGTCGTCGCCCTGATGGGCATGATCCAGGAGCGGGTGTACGTGAAGCACCGCCTGAAGCTGGAGCCCGAGGTGCGGATCGTGGGTGACTGGGAAAAGGGCAAACTGCGAATCCAGGAGTGAGCCGTGGGACCTGTAGCCGTTCTGATGGGAGGGCGCAGCGCCGAGCGGGATGTCAGCCTGCGGACGGGCGCCGCGGTGGCGGCGGCACTGCGCAAGCGCGGCCACGACGTCAGGGAACTCGACGGGGGCCCGGAGGTCGGCCGAGACCTGCTCCAACTGGGCCCGCGGGCGGCCTTCCTGGCGCTCCACGGCCGCTGGGGCGAAGACGGAACCGTGCAGGGGCTGCTCGAGGTCCTGGGCATCCCCTACACCGGATCCGGGGTGCTGGCGAGCGCCCTGGCCATGGACAAGGGCGTCTCCAAGGTGGTCTTCCGCGCGCTGGGGGTGCCCACGCCCGACTTCCAGGTGCTGGCCCCGGACGAGGGGCTCGACCGGCTCGAGGTGGCCTTCCCGCTTGTGGCCAAGCCCCTTCGAGAGGGTTCGACGATCGGAGTCGCCGTAGCGCGCACGGCCGCCGAGATAGCGAGCGCGGTCGCCACCGCCCGCGCCCACGGCCCGGAGATCCTGTTGGAGAGCTTCGTGGCCGGGCGCGAGCTCACCGTCGGCGTGCTCGACGGAGAGGCGCTGCCGATCGTGGAGGTGATCCCGGAGACCGGCTTCTACGACTACGAGTCGAAGTACACGCCGGGGCGCACGCGCTACGTCTGTCCGGCCGAACTGACGCCCGCCGAGGCCGCCGCGGTCGGCCGGGCCGGCCGCGAGGCGTACCGGGCTCTCGGGTGTGCGGGAGCGGCCCGGGTGGACGTCCTGCTCGACCCGGACGGGCGGCCCTGGGTCCTCGAAGTCAACACCATTCCCGGGATGACCCCCACCAGCCTGCTGCCCAAGGCGGCGGCCGCCGCCGGCATGAGCTTCGAGGACCTGGTGGAGCGCATCCTGGCCGGCGCGAGACTGAGGGCATAGACCGTGGACCGCCTGCGACCCGTCGTCGCCTTCGCGTGGGTCCTGGGGAGCGTGCTGCTGGCAGCCGTGCTCTACGCAGGGTACCGCGCGGGCTGCGGGGTCCAGCCCTTCGTCCTCCAGTCGGTCCGGGTGGAGGGGGCGTGGCGGGTCGGCCCGGAGGAGGTCATCCGCGCCAGCGGGCTCCGGACCGGCGAGAGCCTGCTCGGCGTGGACGTGGAGCGGACGCGGCGGCTCGTGGAGTCCCTGCCCTGGGTCCGTCAGGCGCGGGTGGTGCGCCAGATCCCCTCCACGGTCATCGTGGAGGTCACCGAGTGGGAGCCGCGCTACCTCGTGCGCCTCGACCGCCTCTACTACCTGGCCCAGGGGGGGCGGGTGATCCAGGCGCCCCTGGATCAGGGGCTCGACTACCCCGTCCTGACGGGCCTGCAGTGGGCCGACCTGGAGGGCGACGGGCCCCTGAGGGAGCCTCTCCTGCGCCTGCTGGAACTCCTCGAGCGCGAAGTGCTGCACGAAGAGCTCAGCGAGGTCCACGCGGACGCCGCGGACGGCTTCACGGTCTACACCCCGGCCCAGGGCGGGACGGGCATCGAGCTCGGGCTCGGCGACTTCGACGCGAAGTTCCGGAGCCTGGAGCGGTTGCGCCGGCACCTGGAGAGAAAGGGACAGGCAGCCTACAGGGTGGACCTCACCGATCGTGACAAGATCGTCGCCCGGCTCACCCCGGCGGAGGCGAAGAGGGCCAGGCCATGAGATCGAGCGCGGAGGTCGTCGTCGGCCTCGACATCGGGACCACCAAGATCTGCGCCGTGGTCGGCGAGGTCGGGAGCGAGGGACTGCGCCTGCTCGGGTACGGCACGCACCCCTCGCGGGGGCTCCGCAAGGGCGTGGTGATCAACGTGGAGGCCACGGTCCAGTCGATCAAGAAGGCCGTGGAGGAAGCGGAACTGATGGCGGACCGCGAGATCCGGCGGGTCTACGCGGGCATCGCGGGCGGACACATCAAGGGCTTCAACAGCCACGGCGCCGTGGCCCTCAAGACCCGGGAGGTCGGCCCCGCCGACATCCGCCGGGTCATCGACGCGGCCCGCGCGGTGGCGATCCCCATGGACCGGGAGGTCATCCACATCATCCCCCAGGAGTACATCGTCGACGACCAGGACGGGATCAAGGAACCCCTGGGCATGAGCGGAGTCCGGCTCGAGGCCCGGGTCCACATCGTGACGGGGGCGGTCACGAGCGCGCAGAACATCGTCAAGTGCTGCAACCGTGCCGGCGTGGAGGTCGCGGACATCATCCTGGAACCCCTCGCCAGCGCCGAGGCGGTGCTGTCGGAGGACGAGAAGGAGCTCGGGGTGTGCCTGCTCGACCTGGGCGGCGGGACCACCGACATCGCGCTCGTGGTGAGCGGAGCCGTGAAGCACACGTCGGTGCTCGCCCTGGGCGGAAACCACGTCACCAACGACATCGCCGTGGGGCTCCGCACGCCCGCGGCGGAAGCCGAGAGGCTCAAGCGGCGCTGGGGCTGCGCGCTGACGAGCCTGGTGGGGAAGGACGAGACCATCGAGGTCCCCAGCGTCGGCGACCGCCGCCCGCGGATGCTCAACCGGCGCATCCTCGCCGAGATCGTGGAACCCCGGATGGAGGAGCTCTACACGCTGGTGCGCGAGGATCTGGAGAAGAACGGCGTGCAGGACCTCCTCGCCTCCGGCATGGTCTTGACGGGGGGGGGCAGCAGCCTGGGGGGGGCCACGGAACTGGCCGAGCGGGTGTTCGGGGTGCCGGTGCGCTGCGGGATCCCCCACGGCGTGGAGGGCCTCGTCGAAGCCCTCAAGGACCCGTGCTACGCCACCGGCGTCGGGCTCGTCCTCTACGCCGCCCGCAAGAAGGACGACCTGCCGCGCGAACTGGACGCGGCGGACGACAACCTGTTCGCCAAGGTGACTCGCCGAATGAAGGCCTGGTTCAAGGAATTCTTTTGACCTGAGGAGGTGCCCGATGGCCAAGTTCCACATCGACGACGCCCCACACTTCAGCGCCCGCATCAAGGTGATCGGGGTCGGAGGAGGGGGCGGCAATGCGGTCAACGCCATGATGGCCGCAGGAATCCAGGGGGTGGATTTCATCGTGGCCAACACCGACGCGCAGGCGATCCAGGCCAGCCCGGCGCCGATCAAGATCCAGCTGGGAGCCGGCCTCACCCGAGGGCTCGGTGCCGGGGCGAACCCCGAAGTGGGACGTCAGGCGGCCCTCGAGGACACCGGCGGCCTCGCCGACGCCCTGGCCGGCGCCGACATGGTGTTCGTGACGGCGGGCATGGGCGGCGGAACGGGCACCGGCGGGAGCCCGGTCATCGCCCGGGTGGCCAAGGAGTGCGGGGCCCTCACCGTGGGCGTGGTCACCAAGCCGTTCTCCTTCGAGGGCCGGCGCCGCATGCGCCAGGCCCAGGAGGGAATCGAGGAGCTCCAGGGCTGCGTGGACACCCTGATCACCATCCCCAACGAGCGCCTGCTCGCCGTCGCCGGCAAGCACGCCTCCATCATGCAGGCGTTCGATCTCGTGGACGACGTGCTCCGGCGCGCGGTGAAGGGCATCAGCGATCTCATCACCACGTCGGGGCTCATCAACGTGGACGTCGCCGACGTGCGGGCGGTCATGAGCGAGAAGGGCCTGGCCCTCATGGGCGCCGGCCAGCGCAGCGGCGAGAACCGCGCCGTGCTCGCCGCCCAGGACGCCATCTCGAGCCCGCTTCTCGACAACGTGAGCATCGAGGGGGCCCGGGGAGTCCTGATCAACGTCACCGGCCCTTCGACCATGACCCTGGCCGAGGTCAACGAGGCGGCCACCCTGATCCAGGAGGTCGCCCACGAAGACGCCAACATCATCTTCGGGCAGGTGATCGACGACTCCCTGGAGGAAGCGGTGATGGTCACGGTGATCGCCACCGGCTTCGGGGAGGCGAAGGCCGAGCCGGCCCCGCTGGAAGTGATCCGGATGCAGCGGGCGGAGAAGGACAAGGAGGTGAATTGGGACGTTCCCACGTTCCGGCGCCGCAAGGAGACGCAGACGGCCGTGCGCGTGACGCGCGTGGCGGGTTCGGACGTGGAGTATGAGCACGAGTACGACATCCCCACGTTCCTCCGCAAACAGGCCGACTGAGCGAAACCTCGAGTCGCGGCCCTCCGGCGCGACGGACCTGGCCTACGCGCTGGTCTACCCGAATCGCCACGCCCTGGGCGCGGCGACCCTCGGGTTCCAGTCGGTGGGGGGCCTCCTCTCGGGGCTTCCCGGGGCCCTGTGCCACCGGGCCTTCGCCGACTACCCGCGGACCCTCGAGGCCGAGCGGGAACTGAGCCGGTACGACGTCGTCGCCCTGAGCCTCTCCTTCGAGGGCGACTATCCCGAGGCGCTGCGCCTTCTCGCCGAAGGGCGGGTACCGCTCCACACCGCCGAGAGGACCCGGGAAGACCCGGTGGTCATCGCGGGAGGCGTGGCCGTCTCCCTCAATCCCGAGCCCCTGGCGCCCTTCCTCGACGCGGTCTTCGTGGGGGAAGCCGAAGCCGGGCTGGCCGACCTGCACGCCTTCCTCCGCGCCCACCGCGGAGCGCCGCGACCCGACCTGCTCCGCCACCTCGCCGACGCCCGCCTTCCCGGCGTCTACGTGCCGTCCCGGTACGACTGCGGCGGCGAAGGGTGCGTCCCCTCCCCCCGCGGGAACGCGCCTCCGACGGTGGAGCGACGCTGGGCCCCACTCCCCTGGGACCCGGCCCGGACGCGGGTTCTCGCCGAGGACGACGCCTTCTCCGGCGCGTACCTCATCGAAGTCAGCCGCGGATGCGGGCACGCCTGCCGCTTCTGCGCGGCCGGGTACGCCACGCGGCCCGCCCGCTTCCTCCCGCGCGAGTCCCTCGAGCCCCATGTCCGTTTCGGCGCCCGGGAGGCCGGCAAGGTCGGATTCGTCGGAGCCGCCGTCTCGGATCACCCCGACCTGCCCGCCCTGGCCCGGGTGGCCCTCGCGGAGGGCGCGGGCTTCAGCGTGTCGTCCTTCCGGGCCGAGAACCTCACGCCCGATTTCCTGGACCTCCTCGTCCGGGGCGGCCTCCAGACCCTGACGGTCGCCCTGGAGGCGGGCACCGAACGCCTGCGGCGCCTGCTCGGCAAGGGGATCACGGAGGCCGATCTCCTGGTGGCCGCGCGCCGGGCGCGGGAGGCGGGGCTCCGCAACCTGCGCATCTACGCCATGGTGGGGCTCCCGGGGGAGGCCGACGAGGACGTGGAGGAGCTCGCCCGCGCGGCCGTGCGGGCGCGGGAGGCGATGGGCGCCGGGATGGTGACCCTGAGCGTGGCCCCCTTCGTGCCCAAGGCCCACACCCCCTTCCAGTGGGAACCCATGGCGCCCGAGGGCGTTCTGCGCTCCCGCCTGCGGCGCCTGCAGAGCCTGTGCGGGCGGGAGCGGGGTGTCCGGGCCGTCGGCGAGGCGCCCAAGTGGTCCCGGGTACAGGGCCTCCTCTCCCGCGGGACGCGGGAGGTCGCCACCCTCCTGGAGGTTTCCCTCGAAACGGGCGACTGGCGGGGAGCCCTGCGGTCGCCGCTGGCCCTGCGCACCCTGGCCGGGGACCCGGACCTGTCGGAGCGGCTTCCGTGGGGCTTCCTCCGGGGCGTCCCGGCCGTGGAGCACCTGCGCCGGGAGCGGGAGAGCGCGCTTCGGGGGGCGCCCCCCCTGCCCTGCCACCCCGGCGAGTGCAGGGCCTGCGGAGTCTGCTAGCCCGCGGCCTCGAACCGGGAGCTCGTCACCGGTAGCGGCGAGGGTCGATCCCGTACTTGTGAACCTTGTATCCCAGGATCCGCGGGGTGCTCGAGAGCCGCTCCGCCGCCTTGCGGAGGTTGCCGCGGGTCACCTTGAGGGCGTCGACGATGAGGTCGGTCTCGAAGTGGCGCACGGCCTCCTCGAGGGTCAGGTCCACGGCACTCTGGGAGGCATCGGCGGTCTGCAGGGTCGGGGGCAGGTGGTAGGAGTGGACGGCGGCCTCGTCGCAGAGCAGGACGGCCCGCTCGATGCAGTTCTCCAACTCCCGCACGTTGCCGGGCCAGTGGTACCCGACCAGCATGTCGATGGCCGGCGTGGTGATGCGCCGGATCTCCTTGCCGTTCTCCCGTGCGAACCGCTCGAGGAAATGCTCGGCCAGGAGCAGGATGTCGGTCTTGCGCTCCCGCAGGGCGGGCATGTAGATGGGGAAGACGTTCAGGCGGTAGTACAGGTCCTCCCGGAACGTTCCCTCCTCCATGAGGCTCTCCAGGTTCCGGTTGGTGGCGGCGATCACCCGGACGTTGGCCTTGATCGTCTCCCACCCCCCGACCCTCTCGAACTCCTTCTCCTGGAGGACCCGGAGCAGCTTCACCTGGGTGTTGGCGTTCACGTCCCCGATCTCGTCGAGGAAGATCGTGCCGCCCTCCGCGAGCTCGAAGCGTCCCGGTTTTCGGGCGATGGCACCGGTGAAGGCGCCCTTCTCGTGGCCGAAGAGCTCGCTCTCGATCAGCGTCTCCGGGATCGCGGAGCAGTTCACCTTCACGAAGGGCTTCTTGGCCCGGGGGCTGCCGTAGTGGATCGCGTGTGCCACGAGCTCCTTGCCCGTGCCGCTCTCCCCCCGGATCAACACCGTGGCATTGGAGCGGGCGACCTGGGCGATCATGCCAAACACCTGGTGCATCGCCTTGCTGTTGCCGATGATGTTGGTGATGTTGTAACGGCGCACCAGATCCGCCTGGAGCCTCTCCTTCTCGGCGATGAGCTGCTCCCGTTCGTCCTCGACCAGGCGGTGGAGCTTGACCGCCTGGGCGATCATCGACGCGATGATCGTCAGGAGCCGCACGTCCTCCTCCAGGCTCGTCTCGTCGCCGAACAGGCGGTCCACGCTCAGCGCGCCGAGAACCTCCTCGCGGGTCCGGATCGGAACGCACAGGAACGCGACGTCCGCCCGACTCACGTCCCGGCTCTGCGTCCGGTTCAGGAACAGGGGGTCCTTCCCAATGTTCGGAACCACCACCGGCTCTCCGGTGGCGACCACCGTCCCGGTCACGCCCTCCCCGAACCGGTAGCGTCCCCGCCGCCGGGCGTCCGGGCTGAGTCCGTAGGACACCTCGATCTGGACCTCTTCGGCGTAGGGGGAGACCAGGGCCACCGTGCCGCGGGTCATTCCCAGCCTCTCCGCGAGACAGATCAGGATGCGGTGGAGCCAGTCGTCCAGGTCGAGGCTCGAGGCGAGCGCCGAACTGACGTCGTAGAGGGTACCGAGCTCCTGGACCTTCCGTTCCAACGCCTTGTTCGTCATCGCCTCTCTCCCTTCGGGGTGGCCAGACAAAATCGTAGATCACTAGCGCACAAAAAACAATCCTGTCTCCCCGGCGGCGGCCCGGGCGCTCCGGAGGGCCCGCCGCGCATGGCACGCCCGTTGCTTGGTGATGTACCGCATCCGAGGACACGAACGGGGGCGACGCCCCCAAGCCGGAAGGAGGGACCATGACCCCGAAGCAGGTGCTGGCTTTCGCCAAGGAGAACGAGTGCAAGTTCCTGGACGTGAAGTTCCAGGACTTCCTGGGACTGTGGCAGCACTACACCCGGCCCATCCAGGAACTGGACGAGTCGACCTTCGAGAACGGCTACGGGTTCGACGGGTCGAGCATCCGCGGCTGGCAGCCCATCCACGCCTCCGACATGCTGGTCGTCCCGGACCCCGACACGGCGAGGATCGACCCGTTTCCCCGGGAGCGGACCCTCCACCTGATCGGCAACATCTACGACCCGATCACCAAGGAGCCCTACAGCCGGGACCCGCGCCACATCGCGATGAAGGCCGAGGCGTACCTCAAGAGCACGGGGATCGGCGACACGGCCTACTTCGGGCCCGAGGCCGAGTTCTTCATCTTCGACGAGGTCCGGTTCGACCAGACCCGCAACAGCGCCTTCTACCTTGTGGATTCCGATGAAGGCCGCTGGAACACGGGCCGCGACGAACAGCCCAACCTGGGGTACAAGCCCCGCTACAAGGAGGGCTACTTCCCCGTTCCTCCCACCGACAGCCTCAACGACCTCCGGAACGAGATGGTGCTGGAGCTCATGAAGGTCGGCATCCACGTGGAGCTGCAGCACCACGAGGTGGCGACGGCCGGCCAGGGCGAGATCGACATCCGCTTCGCGCCGCTCGTGCAGCAGGGTGACAACCTTCAGTGGTTCAAGTACATCCTGAAGAACGTGGCCCGCCGCAACGGCAAGACCATCACGTTCATGCCCAAGCCCCTCTTCGAGGACAACGGGTCCGGGATGCACGTCCACCAGTCGATCTGGAAGAAGGGCAAGAACACGTTTGCCGGCAACAAGTACGGGGGCGTCTCCCAGGAGGCTCTCTGGTACATCGGCGGCATCCTGAAGCACGCCCCAGCGCTCTGCGCCATCTGCAACCCCTCGACCAACTCCTACAAGCGCCTGGTCCCGGGTTACGAGGCGCCGGTGAACCTCGCGTACTCGAGCCGCAACCGCTCCGCCTCCGTCCGGATCCCGATGTACAGCACGAGCCCGAAGGCGAAGCGCATCGAGTACCGGACGCCCGACCCGAGCTGCAACGGGTACCTGGCCTTCGCCGCCATGCTGATGGCGGGCCTCGACGGGATCGAGAACCGGATCGACCCGGGCGAGCCTCTCGACAAGGACATCTACGGGCTGTCCCCCGAGGAACTGAAGGACGTTCCCTCCACCCCCGGAAGCCTCGGGGACGCCCTGAAGGCCCTCGAGGCGGACCACGAGTTCCTGCTCAAGGGCGACGTCTTCACCGAGGACGTGGTGGAGACGTGGATCGAGTGGAAGAAGAAGCACGAGGTGGACGCGGTGAACATGCGGCCCGTGCCGTGGGAGTTCGCGCTGTACTTCGACTGCTGAGACCGAACCTGTCCGGCATGCGGCGGGGCCTCCTGGGGCCCCGCCGCTGCGTTGGGGGATCGGGGAGAGCCGCGCTGCCCGGAAACTTGCGGGACTTCTCGCCGGCGCGCTATGATCCGCGACGCAACAAACCGCCCGGTTGACTCCTTCCTCGGGGACTCCCCATGAATCGCGCCGATCTCGACTTCGCCCATCTGCCCTTCGCCTACCACAAGACCGACGCCAACATCCGCTACTGGTTCCGGGAGGGAGCCTGGGGGGACGGCGAACTCACGTCGAGCGAGACCCTCACGCTCCACATCGCCGCGACCTGCCTGCACTACGGCCAGGAGATCTTCGAGGGCCTGAAGGTCTTCGAGCGGCCGGACGGGCGCATCCAGACCTTCCGGCTCCAGGAGAACGCCCGCCGTTTCCAGCGCTCGGCCCGGAAGCTCCTCATGGAACCGGTCCCCGAGGACCTGTTCCGGGAGGCGGTCCACCGGGTGGTGCTGGCGAACCGCCGCTTCGTCCCCCCGTACGGGAGCGGGGCCAGCCTCTACGTCCGTCCCCTCCAGCTCGGCTCCAGTGCGGAGGTCGGGGTGAAGCCGAGCCGGGAGTACCTCTTCCTCGTCTTCGTCACGCCGGTGGGCCCGTACTACAAGGCCGGGTTCACGCCGGTGCGACTGGTGGTCGAGGAGGAGATCGACCGCGCGGCGCCCGGGGGGGTGGGAGACGTGAAGTGCGGGGGGAACTACGCGGCCGGGCTCCGGGCCACCATGGGCGCGAAGGCCAAGGGCTACTCCGAGGTCCTCTACCTCGACTGCCGGGAGAAGAAGTACATCGACGAGTCCGGCTCCTCCAACTTCTTCGCGATCGGGGACGGCACGTACATCACGCCGACGAGCCCTTCCATCCTGCCGAGCATCACCAACCTCAGCGTCCGTCGGATCGCGGAGGACATGGGGCTTCGGGTGGAGGCGCGACCGGTGTCCCTGGACGAGCTTGGGTCCTTCCGCGAGGCGGGGTGCCTGGGGACCGCCGCCGCCATAACCCCGGTCGAGGCCATCACCCACGGGAACCGCGAGTTCGTGTACTGCAAGGACGGCAAGGCCGGCCCCGTCACCACGGAGCTCTACAAGCGCCTGACTTCCATCCAGTGGGGCGAGGCCGCGGACCCGTACGGTTGGACGGAGGTCATCCCGGGATGACCCGCAGGGGGCTCGACGCGCCGGAAGGCGTTCACCGGATCGCCCGCTTCACCGGCCCCAACGGCGTGGAAGTGGAGGTGTTCGACCGGTCGCGCAACTACGGGTACGCCGACGTCTTCCAGGTCCGCCTCCGCGCCGTCGTCCGCGTTCCGGGCGAGGGTCTCGTCCACGAACGGGACATGGAGAGGATGGGAGTGCCCTCCCATGCGGTGGCCGAGGTCCGGAGTGATCTGCTCGCGTCCTTCGAGGCCCGCGTCCTCCCCTATCTCTTCCGCCCGGACTTCCCCCGGCGCTTGGCGGAGCGCCAGCCGCGGCCCCGCGGCGTGGTCCTGGCCTTCCCGGGCACGGCGTGAACTGCGAGCGCTGCGGCGCGACCCTGCCCCCGCCCCCCTGGAGCCGGCGTGACACGTGCCCGGGCTGCGGGAGCGATCTGCACGCCTGCGTGCGGTGCTCCTTCTTCGCGCCGGGCCACTACAACGACTGCCGCGAACCCCAGGCCGAGCGCGTCCTCGACCCCGACAAGGCGAACTTCTGCGACTACTTCCGCCCGGCGAAGGCAGGAGAGGCAGCGGGGACGGACCCCCGGGCCGAGGCGAAGGCCCGCCTGGACGCTCTGTTCCGCAAGCGCTGACCCCGGCGAGGAAGACCCCCGCCATGGGCTGGTTTCGTCGCCTCCTGCGATTGGCCTTCCCCGACACCTGCCCGGAGGTGGACCTGCACGGCCTGCGGGTTCCGGAGGCCCTGGAGGCCCTGCAGGAGGCCCTGCGCTCCGCGGAGGGGAGAGGCGAACGGCGGCTTCGGGTGGTGTGCGGCAAGGGGCGCGGGAGCCCCGGCGGCATCGGGATCCTGCGCAGCGCCGTGGCAGGCTGGCTCGAACAACACGGCTACTCGGGGAGGTATCGTCGGGACGTGGACCGGGACGGGCGGGACGGGGCGCTGTGGGTGGACCTGGCGCCTCCGCCGTGATCCGGCCCGAGCAGGAAGGGTCGTCGACCGGCTAGGATTCGGCGCCACCTCGTCCGAACGCCTCCCGACCCAGTTCGGTCTCGATTCCCTCGGGGTCCGCCGCATTGTACTGGACCAGTCGGAACAGGCGCGGGAAGCTCTCGGGCGAGACCTGGCTGAAATCGACCGCAACCCCGGCCCCGTCGGAGCGAACCGCCACGCCCTCCAGGCGGATGTCCAGGTCCGGGACTCCGTGTTCCAGGCGGATGACCAGGTGTACCGGGTCCCCAACCGAAGGCCCCGCCCCCTCGCCCAGGGCGACGAGGCAGCCCTTCATGCTCAGGTTGGCGATCTCCCCTTCGCGCCGCCCCCCGTCCCAAGCCAGGGCGACCTCTTTCCGGGAAACCACGCGCGTCCGCCTTCTCTGGATCATGGGTCCGCCTCCTACGTCGCGCTCTCCCATCGACTGCGCGCGCCTCCGACTTGAGATCGCAGGGCAAGGACTCCGGGGGGGCCTCCGGATCAGTGCCGCAGGGACCCCGCCGGTTCACTGCCGCCCAGTTCGAGGAGCGCTCGCAGCAGCTCGGCGCGAGAGCCGGCAGACGGCGCTTCCAGGAGGGCCTGCTTCTGCTCCGGATCGAAGGGGAGGTTCATCGCCAGCACATCCACGAGGCTCCCGGGGCCCAGGGGACGCAGGCCGGCCGGGTCGAACCGGACACCGTGGAGGGAAGCCCATCCCCGCGCGGCGTCGAGCAGCCCCTCCACGGCGTGCGCGGCGAGGACCGACGGTGCGAGGTCTTCGCGGAACGGAGACCACTCGGGCTCGACCCTCCGATACCCTCCCCGCAGTCCGAGTTCCCGGGCGATCCGAAACCGCGACAGCCCCGTGAGTACGATCAGGAAGCGGCCGTCCTCCGTCTCGCTGAAGACCGTGATTCGACCCGCGCACCCCACGGGGAAGAGGGCGGTGTCATCCGTGGAACGCGGACGGGGCTGAATCATTCCGATCAGCCTCCCCGCGCCAAGGGCGTCCAAGGTCATGTTCCGGTAGCGGGGCTCGAACACGTTGAGCGGAAGCTGGGACCCCGGCAGGAGGATCACCCCCCGCAGCGGGAACACGGGGAGGACGGCGGGTAGATTTTCGAGCGGTGGACGGACAGGGGTCTCTTCCATCGGATCGAGGACCGTTCTCGTCAGAGGCCCAGGGACGACTCGAGTTCGTCGACCGCCTGCTGCAGGCGACGACGCTCCTCCTCCGTGAGGTCGGAGCGCTGCAGGCTGCGCCGCAGCCCCAGCAGTCGCATCTCCTCGCGGTAGTCCTGGCAGCCGTAGCCGCAGCGGGGAGCACCCGCGGCAGAGGCGGGCACCTCGGAACGTGAGTCGGCCATGCAGCCTTTCTACCTGCCGCGGCGCCTCCCGGTCAACGACCGCCGCCGTTCGGGTGCCGGCTTTGACAAAGCGGACGGCGATGGTCATTGTACAAGCGAGCACAAAACCCTGGGGAAAGGTCGAAGCCCATGATCAACCATCACACGAACAACCAGTTCACTGCGATCATAGAGCGGGATCGAGGCTGGTTCGTGGCCCACTGCGTGGAGATTCCCGGAGCGGCGGGGAGGGGGCCGACCGTGGATGCGGCCAAGGAGAGCCTGGCGGAGGCGATCGTGCTGATCCTGCAGCGGCAGGCCGGCGACGAGGAGGAGGCTCCCGCGCCGATCCTACACTGAGGAGGAGCGACCCCGGACCGCCGGAAGGAGCCGCGGACGAGACCCAGGACGAGAGAAGGGCCGCCCCACCGGGCGGCCCTTCTGCGTGACCAGGGCCTGGAGATCAGTCGTGGCCCATCTCCTGGACGAGCTCGGTGAGCACCCCCCCGGACGACTTCGGGTGCACGAAGGCGATCGAGGTGTTGTGCGCCCCCTTGCGGGGCTTCTCGTCCACCATGCGGACCCCGGTCGCCTTCAGGCGCTCCACCTCAGCCGCGGCATCGTCGACCTGATACGCGATGTGGTGGAACCCCGGGCCGTTCTTCTCCAGGAACTTCGCCACCGGAGAGTCGGGGCTGGTCGGCATCACCAGCTCGAGCCGGACCTCTCCGATGGGGAGGAAGGCCACCTTGACCTTCTGGTCCGACACCTCCTCGATGCCCCCCAACTGCAGCCCGAGCTGTTCGGTATAGAAGCGGGCCGCCTCCTGGATGTCGTTCACGGCGATTCCGATGTGATTGATCTTCTTGGGCATGGAATACTCCTTGGTCCTGGGGCGGCCCCGAACGCGCCGGCGGATCGGGCTCAGCCGACTCTCTCGCGGATGAAGCTCACCACGTCGTTGGTATCGGTTCCCGGGAGGAAGATCTCCGCGAACCCCGCCTCCTTGAGGCCGCCGATGTCCTCGGCCGGGATGATCCCGCCGCCGAACAGCAGGACGTCCGTCTTCCCCCGTTCGCGAAGCCCCTCCGCCACGCGGGGGAACAGCACCATGTGCGCGCCGGACAGGCACGAAAGCCCCACGACGTCCACGTCCTCCTGCACGGCCGCAGCCACGATCTTCTCGGGAGTCTGCCGGATCCCCGTGTAGATGACCTCCATCCCGGCGTCCCGCAGCGCCCGGGCCACCACCTTGGCACCCCGGTCGTGCCCGTCGAGGCCCGGCTTGGCGACGAGGACCCGAATCTTCTTTTGAGCCATCGCTCTTCCCTCCTACCCTTCACCCTGGACGCCGCGAGGGTCTCGCGTCGCCACGTCTCGGCTCATCCGCCCTCGGTGTACTCCCCGTACACGCCCCGCAACACGTCGGAGATCTCGCCCAGCGAGGCGTAGGTCTTGACCGCCTCGAAGATGGGAGGCACGACGTTGCCGCCCTCGGTCGCGACGCGGCGGAGGTCGGCGAGGGTCCGCTGGACCGCGGCCGCGTCCCGGTCGCCTTTGACGCCGGCCAGCTTCTTCTTCTGGTACGCCTCCACCTCGGGGTTGACCCTCAACAACTCCTTGGGGAGCTGCTCCTGGACCTGGAACCGGTTGACCCCTACGACGACCTGCTCTCCCGACTCCACCTGCTTCTGGTAGGCGTAGGCGCTGTCCCCGATTTCCTTCTGCACGTAACCGGCCTCGATCGCCTTGATGACGCCCCCGAGGTCGTCGATCTTCCGGATGTACTCCTCCGCGCCGCGCTCGATGGAGTCCGTGAGCGCCTCCACGCACCAGGACCCGCCCAGGGGGTCGATGGTGTCCGCCACCCCGGACTCGTGGGCGACGACCTGTTGGGTCCGCAGCGCGATCCGCACCGAGTCCTCCGTCGGCAGGCACAGCGCCTCGTCGCGGGAGTTGGTGTGCAGGCTCTGGGTACCCCCGAGCACCGCCGCCAGGGCCTGGATCGTCACCCGCACCACGTTGTTGTCCGGCTGTTGAGCCGTCAGGCTGCACCCCGCCGTCTGGGTGTGGAACCGCAGCATCATGCTGCGCTTGTCCTTCGCCCCGAAGCGCTCCTTCATGATCCGCGCCCACAGCCG